>DAOWGM010000163.1 GCA_030637515.1 Bacteroidales bacterium | reverse complement strand
CCTCCTTGAATACCAACTAATCCACCCCATGTTCTTGTTCCAATTAATGTACCTAAATTTTTCTTTCTGAAAAAGTAAGGGAAAGCATCACCACCCGATGATGAATAACCATTAATTAACATTACTTTTGGACCATTATGGGCAATATTATGATATTTCATTGGATGTAATCCTTGTCTATGCCAGTAACTTAATGTTGTGCGGTCTAACAGATCTACCATGTTTGCAGGAATAAAACCACCTCCATTATAACGATCGTCAATAATTAAAGCTTCTTTATTATGTTGTTCATACATACCACGATACAATTCATGATTTCCTTCAAATGCTGTATTTGGAACATGAATGTAACCAATTCTACCACCAGATAGTTCTTCTACCATTTTACGACGAGCTTCAACCCAATCTAAATAAAATAAAGTAAGTTCGCTATTAATAGTTTTTACGGTATACGTTTTAGCACCAGACTCAGAAGGAGTAGAGTTAACTTTTATTTCGATATGCTTATTTGCAGTATTTTCTAAAAACATATAAGGATTATCAGCTAATGTAACATCGAATCCATTTAAACTAATAAGGTAATCGCCTTCTTTAATATTGATTCCTTGCTCAGTTAAAGGAGATCTTCTTGATTCATCCCAATTTTCACCTTTATAGATTTTAGAAATAATATAGCGATTAGAGTTTGCATCTGCTTTAAATTCAGCGCCTAACAAACCTCCATCGATTCTTTTAACTCTTTCAAAATCACCCCAATTATCGTAAGCATGACCAGTATTTGTTTCTGCAATAATTTCGCTTAGAATATAATCTAAATCAGCTCTGTGACTAACATAAGGTAGAAGTTTGGCGTATTTTACTTTTAATCCTGCCCAATCAACATTATGTAAATTTTTTACATAAAAATAATCTCTAAAAATTCTCCATCCATCAGTATAGATTTGTTCCCATTCTTTTTTAGGATCGATTTTTATTTCCACATTACTTAAATCTAATTTACCATCACCCGCTTTTTGGTTTGGAGAAATACCTGTAATTCCCCAATTTCCTTTTGCTCTGTACAGCATTTTGCTTCCATCAGCTGATAGAATCCCCCATCTTACATCTGAAATAATTAAATCATCTTTTTCTTTTGATAAATCGTATTTATGTAATCCGTCTTCTGCACCATAAAGAATTCCACCTTCAACAGCATCAAGGAAAAAATAATTGCCATCTTCAATTGGGAGATCCATAATTCGATTCGTAATTCCATCAAAATCAATTGAAATATTTAATTCATCTTTTTTAGGTTCTTCTTTATCTTTCTTGTCTTTTTTACCTTTTGCTGCATCAGGCTTATCTTCAGCTTTTGCTGTTACAACATCGTTCTTAAATTTAAAAAGTTTTGGACTATCTTTTCTTAAAGCTAATGCATAAATTCTAGTTGCATTGTTATATAAGTAAGTAAATTCATAACTTGAAAAATCAAGATTGAAATCACGATTTGATAAGAAGAAGATATAATTTCCATCTTTTGAGAAAACAGGGCTAAAATCATTAAAAGTATCGTTAGTTACTTTATGATTTTTACCTGTAGCAAGATTATAAACCCAAACAGAGCTATTACTATTCTCGCTGTTGTTTGTATAAATTACCCATTTTGAATCTGGAGAAAAGTTATAATCTCTGATTTCATCAGAATAAGCACTTGCAATATTTTTTTCAACTCCTGTAGCTACATCAATATACTTTAGCTTTAAAGTACGATCAAAATAAACTATATATTTACTATCAGGCGACCATGTAGCGTCGTATTTCCAAGCTTTAGAATTGAAAGTTAACTGTTTGGCTTTAGCACCTTCTTTATTTTCTAAAAGATAGATTTCGTATTCGCCTGTTGCGTCAGAAAGATAAGAAATGTATTTTCCGTCAGGAGACCAATTTGGCGACATTTCGCGAATACCTTGTGTTCTAGTAAGATTTACTGTAAAACCATTTTCAGCAGGCACAGAGAAAATATCACCACGAGCATCGAATAAAGCACGTTTTCCACTTGGTGAAATTGAAGCATTTTCGATGTTATCTTTAACATTCTTAAAATAAGGAAGTATGTTTGGATTATCGAAACTTATATTAACGGTAACTTTTTCGGTTTTTCCGGTTTCAGCATTAAGTTTGTAAATATGTCCACCATTTTCGTATGCTATCATTCCGTTTTCGCCGGAAGGCCACATAACATCAAATTCAGTATGATTTGTAATCTTCTTTGTTTCCTTTGTATCTAAATCATAACTAAAGATATTTAGAGTTAAATCTCTGTCAGAAGCAAAATATATTTTGTTTTTGTACCAAACAGGGATTTGATCTGTTCCGGCAAAATCAGTTATTTTTTCCGATACATCTTTATTTAAGTCATAAATCCACACGTCAGAAGCACGTCCACCTTTGTATCTTTTCCATGTTCTAAATTCTCTACTAATAGGCGTATATGCAATTTTTGATGCGTCAGGAGAAAGTACTCCAAAACCACCATCAGTTATTTGTAATGGTTTTTCAAAACCACCTTCGATACTTACTAAATAGTATTTTCCATTTCTTTCACCAAAAGGAGTTCTATTTCCTCTTATCATAATATTTTTACTATCAGGAGTCCAGTCAAGAATAACATTATCCCAACCACCACGTGGAGCCATTTCTCCAACATCGTTATAATAAGTTAATTGTTGAGGTGTACCACCTGTAGATGGCATAACATAAACTTGTCTGCTACCTGAATATTCTGCAGAAAATGCAATAAGGTTCCCGTCAGGAGAAATTCTTGGAAATAATTCTAATCCTTTATGTGATGTTAATCTTATTGCATCTCCACCATTTGCATCAACAGTCCAGATATCTCCGGCATATACAAATGCTATTAAGTCATTATTAATATCAGGAAATCGCATTAAGCGTGCATCCTTTTGAGCCTTAACAGAAAATGCTGAAAAAACAGCAAATAAGGCTAATACTGAAAGTGAAATTCTAATTTTTCGCATATTTTTTTATTTTGATTTGTTTATATAGACTCTTTTTAATTAAAATCGATTAATCTGAAAAATAAAAGTTTAAAAAAAATAGTACATTCGAAACTGTAAATTGTTTAAAAATATTGTGATGGACGATAAAACTTCGAACGAAATTAAGGAAAAAATTATTACAGAGATTGAAAAAACTGAAAAATCAATCATTGAATATAAGAAAATTACAAAACCTATTGAGCCAGATTGTGCAATAGGAAGAATTTCGCGTATGGATGCAATCAATAATAAAAGCGTTGCCGAAGCTGCCTTGCGTCTGGCTGAGGAAAAGCTAAGTAAACTAAAATATGTATTAACAAAGATAGATGAAGATGATTTTGGTTTATGTGCTAAATGCAAAAAGCCTATTCCATTAGGACGAATTTTGTTAATGCCACAAAGCAGGCACTGCGTTAATTGTGCCAATTAAAAATAAAGTTTTTTTTAGCGATTACAAACTAATTTGTACAGATCCATAAAAAGGCAAGAGCTAACAATATCACTTTTCTTAAAATAATTATAGATAATTGAGCCTAATTTTTGTCCAAGGAAAAAAGCAGCAACAAGGAAAAGGTATGTATACCAGCTGAAGCCAATTTCAAAAAAGATTCTTAAAGCTACGATAAATGGGACAGGAATGTGAATCGATAAATACCATTGTAAAGAAAATATTTTCACGTTTGATCTCCAATAACCAAATGGAATATTTAATACTAAAACTATTATACTGATAATAAATAGCATAATCATAGCGCCATTTTAGAAACTTAGTTGATTAAAATAAATATTGAAAATATGATTTATCCAATAATCAAAGTTAATGGCTTTTTTTTTATTTTTACATTTATCATTGTAGATTTAAAACTAAAGAATAATATTTGGGATGAACCGAATTGACAGATTAACCGCTATTTTAATTCATTTACAATCAAAAAAAATAGTAACAGCTGGTGAAATTGCTGACCGATTTGATATTAGTAAACGAACTGTTTATCGAGATATTCGATCTTTAGAAGAAGCTGGTATTCCAATTGGTTCAGAAGCTGGTGTAGGTTATTTCTTGGTTGATAGTTATCATTTACCTCCTGTTGGTTTTTCTGAAGAAGAAGCAAGTGCATTGTTAATTGCGAACAAATTAACAGAAAAACTAACTGACCGAACTTTACAAGATAATTTAAATTCAGCTTTGTATAAGATCAGATCTATTTTAAATGTATCGGAAAAAGAATTTATTGCCAATATTGATCAACATATCGAAGTATTTAGTTCATCGCCCATACAAAGGAAAGATATTCCGGAGAGGATAATGGATACTATACTAAAAGCGATTGATAAAAAGCTATCAATAGAATTGGTTTATAATTCATTTTCAAAAAATGAAGACACGTGTAGAATTGTAGAGCCAGTAGGGATTTGCCATTACAGTTTTAATTGGCACTTAATTGCATATTGTAAGTTAAGAAAAGATTATCGTGATTTCCGTATCGACAGAATTAGGAGTATCAGTTTAACCGACGAAAAATTTAATCAGGATAACAAACCTTTAATACGTGATTATTTTGAAACCATTACTTCAAACGATGAAGTATTTTTAGTTAAGCTATTAGTTAATAAAAAAATTCTTCCGGAGATTAACCAGTCTAAATATTACTTTGGATTTATTGAGGAAAAGGATTTGGGTGATAAAATGGAAATGAGCTTCTTGAGTAACTCTGATGATTACATTGGGAAATGGATTTTAACACTCTTAGATAATGTTGAGATAATTGAACCAGAGCTTATTAGAGTTAGTGTTGGTGAGATGGTAAAAAAACTTCAAAATAAATATAACCCTAGTTGACATACTGTTGTCACTCCTTGAATTGATCTTTGTATTGTAAACTTAAAAAAACAAGATAGAGATGGAAATTAAACAAGTAAAACAGACTAAAGTATTTGGTAAAGAAATAAAAACAAGCTTAAAAACAATTAGCGAGCATGTAAAAGTTTTACCAGAAAGAGTTTTGGACGAAATGAAAAAGAAGTGTATCAATCCAAATGGAGCTCAGGTGTGGATTTATAATGGCTCTGATGGAAATCCAGAAACAGAATTTGATTTATTGGTTGGCTATCCAGTTGACAACAATAAAATGGATACAGACATTACAGCTTTGAATGAGTTTAAATGTGCAACACACATTCATAATGGAAATTGGAGTGAATTCAAGAATGTATATCAAACACTTATTGGCGAGGTAATGCAGAATGGTTTAATTATGACAGGTGAATGCCGTGAAATTTATCATCGGGTTGATTTTGAAAATATGGAAAATAATATTACTGAAATACAAATAGGAATAAAATAGTATATAATGAAAGAAGCAACTTCTAACAGTGAATTAGTAAGCTATTGTGGCTTATATTGCGGATCGTGCGGAAAGTATCAAAAAGGAAAATGTCCCGGATGCGCAGAAAATGAAAAAGCAAGCTGGTGTAAAATTCGTAAATGCTGCATAGAAAAAGGAATCAGTTCATGTGCAAATTGTAACGAATTTACTGATGTAAAAGATTGTAAAATGTTTGACAATTTTGTTGCAAAAATGTTTGAGTTTGTATTTAAGTCGGACCGAAAGGCTGGTATAAATAGGATTAAAGAACAAGGTTACGACGAATTCGCGAAATTTATGGCTGAAAATAAACTGGTTTCAATGAAAAAAATTAAAAATTAGAAAGTAATGCGTTGAAAATTAAAGCATCCTGAATTTAATCATTAGGGTGCTTTTTTTATTTTAAATGTATTTATATGAAAAAAGCTATAGTTTACGATATCATATTTATAACTGTTTTAGCAGTTATATTAGTATTAGTTAATGAGTTTGATACCAATAAAGAACTGTTCCGTTTTCGTTATGTTGGATTTTTAGTGGTTTATTTTGTTGGAATATATATCCAAAATCATATATAAATAATTTCTTCTGTACGCAAATGAATCAACAAAGATTAGTTTAAAAGTGATGAACGGTTTTTGTTTAAAAAGGATATTTTAAACAAATTTTTCTAATTGTTTTGGTTCAAAACAATCCGCACTATAAATGGCATTGGGATAATTTCAGAACTAGAGAAACCCGCGTTTTGCAGATTTTCTTTTGTTACAAAACCATGTTTTTCGGTTTCAAATTCTGAAATATGATAGTTTTTTGTTCTTAGAAAGCTGTTTAAAGGCTTGTAAACATTTGCTTCTAATATTACCTTTTTTATAATCTCGTAGTTCAGAGTTTTGCCATTTTGTTTCACATGTTTTTGCCAATCCTCAGAATCAATAAAAGCTTGAATGTGGTTTTTTAAAACATCAGAATAGAGCAGTGGATATCCAATATTGAATGAGTTCAGGTTAAGTGCTATACTGTCTTTTGCAATATTCCATAATTGATTAATTGTGTTAATTTTATCTATTAACTTTTTTGGTGATGAAATATTATTAAAATCAGAAATTGAATATTTGACTGAACTGTAATTAGTTGAGTCTTTATCTTTCCAGAATGTTAGAATTCTATAAATACTATCTTTTTCAATTTTTAATGAATAATCAACTTCTGATTTCCTGACAGAAACCTGACTAAATAACGACTCAGTTGCAGTAAATACTAATAAAAATACTAGTAAAATTCTTACTTTAGAATTTATAATTTTATCGATAAGATTGATAGAGTTTTCTGCTATTTCGAGTCCTGTTGTATTTTGGTCAGACATAAATAATAATTAATGAATTAAAATTTTCCTTGTCGACTGAAAAGAGCTATTATTTATACGAACTAAATAGTATCCTTTCAGACCTGAAACAGAAATGTTAATAAATGTATCAGATTCATTTGTATACGTTTTTAAAATTTTCCCTTCAATACTTATTATGCTAATGGTGCAATTTACTTCAGAAATATTATCTATTCTGAAATTTCCATTCGATGGATTAGGAAAAACAATTATTTTATCTTCATTAAATTTAGAAATAAACGATGCATAATCAAGCGTAAATACGTCTTCCATGAAAAGGTTTCCGTCAATTAGATTAAAAACATTTACGGTGTAAGAACCAACAACATATTCTTCGTTAAAATTAAAGTAAGCTTGTATTTCAGTGTCTGATATTATTTCGATTGTTTTAGGATAAATTGTAGAGCTCCCCTGAGTAAACGAAATACTATTTGAGCCCTGACTAAACCAAACGCTATTTGAGCCTTGATTAAAGTTTGTATATTGCCCAGTTAAGGTTAGTGTTATACTTTCATTTTGTGATGAATTATCAGGACTTACAGAGATTAATTTTGGTGGAGTAAGATCATCATAAAGCATAAATGCATCTTCAAGAAACATTTCATAATCAATTTCATTATAGAAATAGAAGTCGTAACTTCCTGATTCAAGTGAATTGGAAAATGCAAATTCTGCGGTAATTTTTGTATCATTTATAGCAATTATATTTTCAGGAAAGATTATTTTTTCTTCATTATAAGGATCTTGTGCTAAAGCACATAAATTTGAAGCCTGACTAAAACTTGTATTCTCACCAGTTATTGTTAGTTCAATTTTATCACCTTTAAATCCTATGTTTGGAGATATAGATTTTATTGACGGATCGATTGACGGTAGTAAAGTTAATTCGTTTTTTAGCACAAGTGTATCATCAACTGTATTATGAACATATAAGTCAAAAAGACCGGTTGGATCTGATTCAGTAAAAGAGAATCGAGGATAAATAAAATTATCGTTCGAGACATACATATAGTAAGGATTTATTGTATTTGTTCCTTGCTGGAACCAAACAGTATTTGTTGCCTGTTTAAAATGAGTATTATATCCGGAAACTTTAAATTCGATTGTTTTGTTCTGATAAGCTTCGTTAGGTTCTGAAGAAACAAGGAAAGTATCTGTAGAGTATAGATTTAAGGTAAACCCATCTTCTAAAACAATATCTCCATCTATGTTGTTACTTATGTTAACATTATAGTCTCCTTTAGGATCAAAAATACTAAATGAAAAATCTGCTTGTATTTCATTATCACTTATAATGTTTAAAGAATTTGAACTATATATTGTAGAGCTTGCTTGATTAAACCATATTACAGTATTTGTTGCTTGCGCAAAGTGAGCATCTTGTCCTGTAATTGTAAGATTTATTGTTTCCCCCTGAATACAGTTGTCAGGTGTTACATCAATGATTTCCTGAGACTTTAAATTGTGAAAAAGTAAAAAGAGAATTACTACTGTAATTATTTTTTTCATATTGAATTATTTGATAATAGTTACTTTTTTGTTGTGTTCAACAATATTTGTTGCTCTATTGAACAGTTATTTTTAATCGATTCTTGAAATATTTCTAAAATGTTGTTCTGGTTGTGTAATACTGAATGAATATATATTTTTGTTTCTGTCTCATTAACAGAGTTATACAATTCATTCAGCTTTTGACGCGCTAAGATAAGGATTACTTTTTGATATCGATCTTTATTCACTGGTTTTTTAATTTTTTTAATATACGAAATAGCTGATTCAATATCATTTAACTGCTGATATATTCCACAAATATTATAAATGGCATCTTCAAAATCAGGAGAAATTCTCAGTGCTTCTTTGTATAATTCGAGTGCCGAGCTATATTCTTTTGTTAAACCTTTGCATGTAGCTAAATTATTTAAAACATGAATGTGATAAGGATTAATTTTATATGCTGAATTAAAATCAGCAAAAGCTTCAGTATAATTTTCTTTATTGAATTTTGCTAAACCTCTATACCATGAAATTGGTGTGCTAAAAGGATCAATCTTATAGATTGCCTTCTCAGACTTGTCAATTTCAAAGATTAATTTATTCCAGTTATTTGTAGCTCTGGCTTTATAAGCCTTGTGTAAATGTATTTCTGAGATTAATCTACTAAATCCAAATATTGTAGTACAAAACAAAATGAATGAGGTTATTATCAATAAATGACCTGCATTTAAATGTAAAATTGATTTTGCTTTTTTATTATTGATTAATATTAAAAGAGATGAAAAAATTACAGAAAGAAAGATAATGAATTCTATTCTCTCGTAGGGAAAACTAAAAAAAGAAAAAATCATATAACTCATTAAGGCAAAGAATATTAAAAAGGTATAAATCTTTACTTCTTTTTCGTATTCACTATTTAGTAATTTGATTGCGGAGTAGATACTAATTAAGAAAAGTATTAAATAAAGAATCAGTCCTATAGCTCCGTGTTCACATAAAATCCAAATATAGTCGTTATGAGGTCTTTGAAAAAAAGTTACATTATCTTCTGAGGAAAGATTCTTATTACCATATTTTAATATGTTTACTTTCCAACTTCCTGCACCATTACCAAAAAATGGTTTTTCTGCAGCTAATTCTAATGATTTTTCCCAAAGTATAATTCTGTCATTAGTACTTCCATATTTAAAATTGAAAATACTTGAGATCTGTTTTTTAAATGCATCTGAAGAATCAAATTTTGAATATAGAATTGTAGTTGTTGATATTAGAATAACAATGATAATAATAAAAGCTACTGTTTTTTTTAGGTTGAAATAGCTTGGTTTTAATGTAATTATCCCAACAGATATTGCAGTTAAGAAACTTATAATTGCAGCAACCCATACAGATCTTGTCATTAGAATTGTAATCAGAATAATTATGATTACAGTATTAAAAACACCGATAATTTTCCAAATTATCTTTTGGTTAAATAATGAAAAAATAGAAAAGGGAAGGATTAGCAGTAATACTTGCGAATAAATATTTTTATTTCCAAAACAAGCAGAAATTTTATATAGATTACTATGGCTTACTTCTTCTAATAATTGTAATGCAACTAACTGATAAATTCCAATAGCAATAATTATAAATCCCAAAATTGAAAATGAACGGGTACATTTATTAATAAAGTTAATAGGATTATCAAATTGAAGAAAAAGTATTATTGTATAACATAGAAACAAAATAGTTTTAACAAAAAAGAATAATCCATCAGTAAGATTTATTGTATAAAATAAACTTATTCCGATAAAAATTATAAAGATAATTAATGATGAAAAAAAAATAGAAACTACTTTATTTATTTCTATAAGCCTGTTTTTACCTGATTTAAAAAGAATATATAACGAGAAAAGAAAAAGAACAGTACTAAGTAATGTAAGTTTAATTGCTAAATGGTTATCGGGTGTCAGTTTCGTAAAAGTTAAAGGTGTAATTATGATCAATATATAAAAAAGAACATCTTCAATAATTTTATTATTCTTAACAGATAGCATCTATAAGTTCCTCTTTTTTAAAAGATATCTTTTACTAAAAATCCATAATCCAAGCAGGAATAAAAGCCAGCCTATTCTAAAATGCTTGCCTTGAAATGTTCCATTTAGATCTTCAAGGATGCTTGTAAATTCAAAAAAGCTTACAACAATAACAATTCCCGTATACATTAATGCTGTTTTAAAAATGGCAGGAGATTTTGTTTTATTTGTGTTAATTACACCAAAAATTACAAAAGCTAAATAACCAAGTATTGTTGATGTTAAATAAAGTTGAGAAGATGCTCTCCCCGCATAATCAGCAATTGGAAGTAGTTTTATAGTAATATCACGAATTTCAAATCCATTATGTAGATTAAAAGTAAGAACAACAAGTTGACCGAAAATTAAACCTAGTATTAGTAAGGCAAGTGATAGCTTTTTCATCTTTCAATTATTAATCAGTCGAAATTACTAAAAATAATCGAAATGAGCCTATACAAATTTTTCCCGCTTTTGTAAATTAATTAATGCCCATAATAATGAAATTACTGAGCCAATTAGTAACATTAATCGGTTTTGATACAGTATGTTTTTCCAAACTGTAAGACTTATATCACTTGGTACATTAAATGGATTTAAAAAGATATTCCATTTGCTTTGTATTAGGACATCTTCTAAAATCATGAAAAACAGTCCGATTATAATCATGATAACTGCAGTACCACTTGCATTTCTTACCAATGTTGAGAATAGAAATGATACACAGGATAAGAAAAGTATAGGGTACATTAGTTGATAAACCATGCTTAAAACTGGGATTCTCAAAATAGCGAAAACAGTGAACCATGACATAAAGATTAATATAACGAAGGTCAAGAGCATGCTAATAATAAATCGTACTAAATAAACTTTATACCTGTAATTGGGAACTCCGAATATTATTTCAAGCATTCGTGAATCTTTATCGTTTTGAACATTAAAAATTACCGGATAAAAAGCAATTAGTAGTCCAGGGAAAATAAGTGTTGCAAAAATATCACTATCTGAAACTGAAGAATTGCTGAAAAGCATAATGCCTATTACCATTAGAAAAAATGCAACCGCCGCAATTAGGAAGTAGACAAATTTGCTTGCAAATACTATTTTGAGGTTATATTTTATAATATCAAATCCTAATCTTATTTTGTTTGTTTTCATTTTCATTTTAGTATCAAGTATCAAGTTGTCAATGCCTAAATAAGGTTGATCTCTTTTACTATCATTTAACAATTTAGTATATAGCTATTTCCTGCATCTCATATCTTGTGTCTCACATCTCATATTCTTAATACTTTTTTTCATTCGTTAACAAATACAAGTATGCGTCTTCCAGATTTGCTTTTACTAATTTTGCTTCTGGCGTTGGAGCTTCATCTGCCAAACAACGACAGCGTATATTATCACCATCTTTCATATGATGAATAATTGCATAATGTTCTTTTAACTGTTCAAAATCATCAGTGGGAATATTTAGCATCCAAACTTTTTCTTCTGCAATTTTTGCCATTTTTATTGGAGCTCCCAGGTATCTTACTTCTCCTTTTTTCAATACTGCAACCATGCTACATGAGCTTGCTACATCCTCAATAATATGTGTTGAGAAAATTACTATTCTGTTTTTACTTAGTTCAACTAATAAGTTTCTGAATCGAATACGTTCTCTTGGGTCAAGACCTGCGGTAGGTTCATCAACAACTAATATTTTTGGTAAATGCAACAGGATTTGTGCAATACCAATTCTTTGTTTCATACCACCTGAAAATGATCCTATTTTCTCATTTTTATTATCCAGCATATGAACTGCACCAAGAACATACTCAATACGTTTAGTACGCTCTTCCTTATTGTATAACTTTTTTAAAATTCCCATATAGTGCAGAAAATCCCATGCTGTCATGTTTTCGTACATGCCAAATTCTTGAGGAAGATATCCTATTAATCCCTGTAACTCTTCTCGTTTTTCCCGAACATCAATACCGTTAATAGTGATTTGCCCATAGCTTTGTTCCAGAATACCACAAACTATTTTCATTAATGTAGATTTGCCGGCACCATTTGGACCCAATAAACCAAACATTCCATTTTTAATATCGACTGAAACACCTTTTAATGCTTTAAAAGGAACTTTCTTTTTGCCGATTATCGGTATTACCAATACAAATCGATAGAATCCTTTTCTGATTCCTTTAAATTTGCCTTTAATTCGGTTTACGTCAACATTTTTCTTGTATAAATTATCGGAAGTTACTTTGATTAGAATAAGAAAATACCAGATTACTCCCATAGGAATAATTAATCCCAACAGCTCAAATTTGTTGTAAAATAAATAAAGAGCAAGAGCAGGAAATGCCCAGAAAAATAATTTTGTTGTAAATAGAATCAATCTTCTAATTAATTTTCCTTTATTTTCTTTTTTTAGATTTCTTGCATATTTTTCAACAGGAGCAAGGATAAAGGTTGTAATTAGATAAAGAAATATTGGTAAAATAAAATACCATAATCCGCTTTGTAAATGGAAATAAATGAAATACACTATAAAGCCAATCAAAGGTAATTGCCATATTAATTGATCAAAATCTTTTATGGATTTATATTCATGCTGAATGCCTAATCTTTTTCTTAAGTTTATTCCTGATTTCCAATTTCTAATAAACCGACTGTCCCAATCATAAATTTTAACAAGATTACTGATTCTGATATGCAGATCTTCATCTTTATCAATTAGTTTTTCAGAAGCTTTTCGTAGACTATTTTGTATGAAATACACTGTAGCCGGAACTATTAGCATTAAAACGATAAAATCAATAATTTGCCAAACTCTTCGATCAACCTCAGTAAAAATAAAGTAAGTTCCTATTATCCAAATAGCTATTTGGATAGCTTTAATATATGATTTTTGTCCGCGAATCCATTTTAACGAAGATTGTAATCCTGAATTTAAAGTGGGGATAAATACTAATGTAAGTAAGGTACTTACTGTTAATCCTCCAATAATTGTTACTGCAAAAGGAACACCAATTAGTGAAACATATTCAGCTTTACCAAGTGCTAAAGGAATTAATGCAATAATCGTTGTTATGGCAGTAATTAGTATTGGACGCACACGTGCAAGTCCAGCCATCATTAGTGCACGCGAATCTGTATATCCACGTTTTCGCAAAACTCTTGAGTAATCAATTAGAATAATTCCATTGTTTACAACTATCCCAAGTAGTATTAAAAAGCCTGTAAGAACATAAGGATTCATTAGTGATGTTCCTGTAAGGATTAAGAAAACTAACGAACCTATAGCAGCCATAGGAATTGAAAACATCATAACAATAGGAACTGAAAATGATTCAAAAACGGAAGATAGAATCATATATATCAGGATAAATGCCATTAGTAATAAAAAGCCAAATTCGCCTAAATCATTTTCTTCATGAATAACTTCCAAAGCTATACCGGATGGTAAGGTCATTCCTGCAACCAATTCATCAATTTCCATTCTTGCTGCTTCCAATAAATCTTTTTCATCCTGCACTTCATCAATAAATTGATAAACTAATTCCAGTTGTTTTTCCTGATTCGTGCGTCGAATAGTTGATAATCCTTCGGCAAAATTAAATTTACTAATATCCTGTAACTCAAATTGAGAACCTTGTGAGCCACGAACAGGCAGAGCTTTTAAATCTTTAATATTTCTTTCTTTCTGTTCACTGTAACCTATAGTTTTAATCAGAATGTCGTATTCTTCTGTTCCTTGTTTGAATTTAACTCCGCTTGAAAATTCATGCTGAAATGAATTTAACTCAGAAAGTACAGATGTTACCGGAATATCGTATAAAGCCATGAGTTGTTTGTCGAAATTCATCATGAGCTCAGGTCTTTTATCCGGAATCCGAATATCAACTCTTTCAACCGAAGTTAATTGTCCTAAATAGTATTTTACATCGTTTGCCTGATTAAGCATTTTATCAAAATTCTGACCTTTAATGATTACTTTTTCGCGCTGTGTTCCTATTCCCAGAAAACGACCAAACTCATCATCATTATAATTGCTACCTCCAAACCGACGACCTGTTGCTGGTGGATCCCAACTAAATTCTGCGGGATTCAGATCTTCGACACGTTCAAGAATTTCATTTTTAATTTTAGGAATAGAGAAATTCCGAACATCCTTGTAATCATCAATCAAGGATATTGTTAGAAGAGCCTCTTCTTCATATATCTGACTTACAACATCTTTCTTTTCTTCAAGATCTTCCAGTTTTTTTTCTGCTTCCGCAATAAGGATATCGGTATTTTCTAATGTTGTACCACTCGGCAGTGTAACATAAAGTGTAATATCTTTTATTTCTGCTTGTTGCGTTCTAATAAAACTTACACCAAGACTAATAAGAAGAGTAATAAAAAATATTCCAATTGCTCCCAATATAGTTCTTCCGGGACTTCGCATGCAGGTTTTTAGCAAAACCAAATATATTTGGATTAACCTGTTATGGAATGAAATCTTTTCAAATTGAATGGGTTTATCATTTCCTCTAAATTTCAAAAATGCGTGTGTGATCATTGGTATTAATAGCAAAGCCACAACCAATGATACAAGTAATGTGGAGATGATCGAAACTCCAATATTTTTTCCGATTAATTCAATAAAAAAGTTAGTTGAAAAAACAAATGGTAAAAACACAGTTATTGTAGTCAATGTTGCTGCAAATATCGATTTCCAGACTTCTTTTGTACCCTGAATTACTGCCTGATCGGGATGCATTTTTTTAGATGCAAGCCGATAAATGTTTTCAAGGACGACGACACTATTATCCAACAACATTCCTATTGCAAGAGCCATTCCCAAAAGGGTTAAACTGTTTATGGTAATACCAAAAGCATAAAAGAAATTAAATGCTGTAAAAACTGAAATAGGAATAGCCAATGCAATTGCTACAACTAACCTAAAGTTCTTTAAAAAGATCCAAAGAACAAAGATGGCTAGTAATCCCCCTAAAAGTGCTAACTGAATAATGGAATCGATATTCTTCTCCATGGTTTCTGCAGTATTGCTTTGCACAACCATTTCAATATCTTTCCCTTCTAAATCTTTATTTAAAACCTCAATTTGTTCTTTTACATTATTTGCCAGCTCAATAATATTAGCTTGTGAATCTTTTGTAAGGCTTATTGTAATAGCTTCTTTACCATTTACACGACTATAAGAAGTTTGTTCTTTTACACCATAATGTATATCAGCGATATCTTTAAGCTTGATTTTCCCTTTTTCTTTAACAACTAAGTTATGAATGTCATTTATATCATCAAACTCCGAAATTATATTTACAAAATGTGTTTGATTGTTATGACTAACTTTTCCGGCAAAAGTCCTTGCCTTACTATTGTTATTTAGCGCTGTACGAACATCAGAAGGTGTTATTCCATAGCTATCACATATATCTTGTTTTAATGTAATTTCAATTGATTTTTCTCTTCCTCCAAAAACTTCAGCATTTGCAATCCCATCAATGTTTTTAATTTCATTAATGATTTCGTTATCAGTTACCTGACGAACCCGATCAACGCCACCACTGCCACGAACCTGAATTGTCATGAATGTGCTTGTAAGTTGTTCAATGTCAAACTTAAACGTTTGTACTTGAAATCCTTCTGGAAGCGATTTTTTTGCTTCATCAATTTTCTCAACCAACTTAAGATAGGCAAATTTGATATCCGTATTTTTCAGATATGATATTTGTATCATACCTGATTGTTGTCCGGCTGTAGATTCAATTTTTTCAATTCCTTCAAGTGTTCCAATAGCTCCTTCCAAAGGAATAATAGCTTGATTCTCCATGTATTTTGGATCAACTTCTAAAGGAGTTCCTACCTGAACAAAAAGCATTGGTAAAGTAGCATTTGGATATAACTCAACAGCTAACTGCTTGTATGAAATATAACCCAGCATCGTTAGCCCTGTAAAGAGCATTGCAATAAGTACTTTTCGTTTTATTATAAAGTTCATTTAAATTAGTTTCGAGTTCAAAATTTATGCATTGTTTTGTGAGAATAGTTTAATTTTTAGTGCTTCAAAAACATAATAAACACAAGGAATTACAACTAATGTAAGTAAGGTAGAAGTAATTAATCCTGCAATTACCGCTATTGCCATAGGTGATCTTAAAGCAGCACTTTCGCCAATTCCAAATGTTAATGGTAACAAAGCTAAAATTGTTGTTAAACTGGTCATTATAATTGGTCTGATACGATTCTCTCCAGCTCGAATAATTGATTCGCGCAGAGCAAGCCCTTGAGCTTTAAATTTATTTATTGCATCAACTAAAATAATTGAATCGTTTACTGCAATACCAGCCAGCATTATTATACCAATAAAAGCCATAATACTAAGTGGTTTTCCGAGTATTAGAAAAGCCCAAACAGCACCAACACCTGCAAGCGGAATTGTAAGCAATATGGTGAAAGGATGAATCAGTGATTCGAATTGCGAAGCCATTACCATATAAACCAATATGATAGATAGTATTAATGCAAATCCTAAACTTGACATGGCTTCCTGTCGCTTTTGTTCTTCACCAACAATCTCAACCTGATAATCTTGTGGAATATCAAGATCTGAAATTTGGGCACGTACTTTTTGTATCACCTGATCAAATGCAACAGAACGATCGACATCTGCCATTACTTTTCCAATTCTATTCTGATTTCTTCGGAATAATTGCTTTGGCGATACTGACTTTTCAATATGAGCCAGTTCATACAATGGAACATCAATATTTCCATTCTTTAAAGTTATAGAGTTAAATTCCGATAAACTCATATCAGGCAGCTTAACTGTAATATCATTCATTTCACCATCTTTTTCATATTTGCCGGCATTTTTACCCATTAGCAGATCTTTTAGTTGTGAAATGATATTGTCAACACTCATATTGTAAATTCCTGCTTTGTATCTGTCAATTACCACATCAATTTCAGGAGCACCTTCTTCAATATTCGTTTTGATATTGATTAATTCAGGTATCTCAATTAATTTTGATTTTATTTCTGAAGAAATCTGATCTAAAACCTGCAAATCTTTTCCTTTGACTTCAACAACAAGTGGAGCATCATCAGTTCCTAATGTTGATTGCAGTGCAGTTTGATCTCGAATGATTGAAATTTCAGCATCGGGAATTGTCCCCATCAACTCTTCTACTGTAGTTATAATATATTCAGACTGAGTAATAAACTCATCTTTTAAGTGAATTTTTAAAGTAGCTGTATTTTCATTTTGGAAAACAGATTTATCATTACCTGATGAGCTTGATGGTCCAATCTGACTATATATAATATCCAATTTTTCACCCAACAATTCTGTCAACATTACTTCAATGTTTTTAACTGTACCTGAAGTTCGTTCAAGTTGAGTTCCTTCTTGAAGTTTTATTTCAATGCTAAATTCACTCGTTCCGCTTTTAGGTAAATATTCCGATCCTACTTTTGGCAATATATAAGCAGTTAATGCTAAAAGTAGAATAGATGAGATTAATACGATCCCTTTTTTATCTAATATTTTAGATAGTAGTTTTCCATACCATTCAATTCGCACAGATTTTATTTCTTTCTGCTTCTTCTTTTTTCCGTAAGCATAATTAAAGAGCATAGGAATAACAAGAATTGCTACAAACAATGATGCTAATAATGAAAATGCAACGGTCCATGCCTGATCTTTAAATAAGGCTCCCGATGCTCCATGTAAATAAACTATCGGAAGAAATACAACTATCGTAGTTAAAGTAGAAGCAACAATTGCTCCTCCAACTTCTGCTGTTCCATTTATTGCAGCATCTCGCACCGACATTCCTTGTTCCATGTTCCGGAAAATATTTTCCATTACCACAATGGCATTATCAACAAGCATTCCGGCACCTAATGCAAGCCCTCCCAGAGTCATAATATTTAAACTTAATCCGTTAAAATACATGAGGTTAAATGTAGCAATAACAGAAATTGGAATTGCAAAACTTATGATAGCCGTAACTTTAATCCTTCGTAAGAATATAAAAAGTACAAACACGGCAATAAGAATTCCAATTAGTGCTGTTTCCTGCACTTCGTCAATTGATGTTTGAATAAATTCACCCTGATTCTGAACAATAATAAATTCGTAACCGGGTAATGCTTTTTTAATCGATTCAAATGATTCTGTAAGATCGTCAACCGCTTTAACGGTATTAAATCCGGTTTCTTTATAAATTGATAATCCAACACAGCGTTGACCATTAATACGAACTAAATTTTGAGGATCTTTATTTACAAAGCTTACTTTGGCAACATCTTTTAAAAAGATTGGAGCTTTTCCTCCGGTGGTTTGATTCTCAGAACTATTAATTTGTTTGTAGCTTAAAACAATGTTTTCAATATCTTCAATATTACCAACAAGGCTTGAGCCTTTGATAATATATTTCTTTCCCATTTCTACAATTGTTCCACCAGAAACATTGCGATTCATGTTCTGAATTTCCTGAACAATCTGACTTGTAGTTAATCCGTATGCATCAAGTTTATATTGATTAGTCTCAATTAGAACTTCTTTTTCCTCAGTTCCGGTGAGTGAAACATCTGCAATTCCTTCCAATCGGATTAACTCATTACGAATATAATTTTCACCCACTTTTCGGAGCTCATCCATATCGGTAATTTCAGGATGCAACATCCCAATAATCATTACCGGAGAAGCATTAGGATCGTGTTGAGTTATTGTAAATTCATCAATATCAGAATTCTGACTAAATGCTGTTAAGCCTTTTTGCAAATCAAGAAAAGCTTCGTCCATATCTCTGCCCCAGGTATATTCAACCGTTACTCTTGCAGAACCAACCATACAAACTGAAGAGATTTGCGATACACCTTTTTGACGAATAGCCTGAGCTTCGATATCTTCAATATATTGTTTTTCAATTTCTTCCGGCGGGCGTTCTCCTGCTTTTATTTCAACGAATATACGCGGTGCATTCATATCAGGAAGTAGATCAACACTTAGTTTCCCAAATGAGATATACCCCAACAGAATGATTGCAACAACGATCATCGAAACCGTTACAGGATTATTAACCGAAAATTGTGTTATTTTCTTCATCTGTTGATGTTTAACTATTTAATAACTTTAACTTTAGAACGATTACGAAGTGTTTCGAATCCTTTAACTACCAATCGGTCTGATTTTTCTAAGCCGGAAATAATTTGTACCTCGTTTGGATTTTCTAAACCAAATGTAATAATTCGTTCCTGAGCAAGATCTTTATCAACTACAAATACAGTATTCCCATGTTGTTTTGAAAGTATTACATTTTTAGGAATCACGATTGTGCTGTCAGCTGAAGCAACTATAATTTCTCCTTTTGCGAACATTCCCGGACGCATTAATAATTTTGTATTATTAATATTAATAACTGTTTTAAACGATCTCGTATCAGCATCAATAGCTGGAGAAATTTGTGTAATTATACCTGATAAAGTATCCTCAGGAATAGTATAATTTGTAATCTTAACTTTCTGTCCTGATTTTATATATGCTAAATCCTTTTCTGCTAAATTGATTTCCATATACAGTTTGCTGTAATCCATTAATTTTAACATGGTTGAATTTGAAGCAACTTTTGTGGTAGGAGTATAATATGGTAAATCAACAATTACTCCTGAAAAAGGAGCTCTAATATGCATTTTCTCGAGACGAATTAGCGCATCTTTAAAATTGTAATCGGCGTTGATATAGTTTATTTCTGCATTCTTAAGTTCGCTTAGAGTTACTCCACCTTTTTCGTAAAGCGATTGTTGTTTTTCAAAAGTTTGTTTCGAAATTTCCAGACTAAGTTTAAGCGAATTAATTTTTATATTATTTTCATACTCTTTGTCTTTAAATTTGATTATTTCATCACCTTCTTTAACACGATCGCCCAAAGCATATTTTTTGCCCGTTGCAGGATTTACGAGCAAGTTATAATTACCGGTAATTTCAGATTTTAAGCTGATCTCTTTAACAGGATTAACCGTTCCAGTAGTTTCAATAAACTTTTCAATAGATTGTAATTTCAGATCTATTACTGAAACAGGAACCGAAATATCCTTGTTCAGATCTTTTTCTTCGTTATTACATGATGCAAAAATTGCAACTGCGATTATAAATGTGATTAATCTTTTCATTTTAGTATTTTTTGTATGGTTGTTTTTTTTAGTTTAAAGTTTCAAGTTCAAAGTTCCAGGTTCAATTCACTTTTCGCTAATCACTATTCACCAGATTTGATATTATTTTGTAAATCCCGAGGAACGAAAGACATATCATTCTCAAAATCCCACAATGACTGTATTTTTAAGTTTAGTAATTCTAATTTATAATTGATTAAAGCGTTTGCTAAATCCATTTTCTTTTGAGATAATTGATTCTGAAATCTATCCAAATCCATACTTGTTAAATCACCGTTTTTATATCTTTCAAGATTGATCTCATATGTTAACTGTGCATTTTTTTCATTTTGTTCTGCTATTCCAATTTGTGTATTTAAATTTTGTAAGCTTCTGTATACCTGACGAATATTAATAACTATATCGTCTTGTTGGCTTTTTAAATCAATCTCTGTTGATTCCATTTTAAGTTCAGCTGCTCTTATTCGAGCTTTTCTTTCTCCCCAATCAAAAATTGGAATAGAAAAGGTGACACCAACTTGTGGACTTTTTGTTGGGTTTTCATAAATGTTTGCAAAGTTTTCGTTGTTACCCATAATACCCACAGAAAGATCAACATCACCACGAAATTCATTGGTTGCTTTTGTTTCAATCAAATCAAATTCAGCATTGTTTAAATCAATTTGTCTTTGCGATAATTCTAATCTCTGGGATAAACCGTTTTCGATCGCTTTTTCCAAATCAACAAGAACAGGAACGTACTGAATATCTGTTGTGATCTCAATTTCTTCATATAATGAAACACCAATGAGCCTTTTAAACTGATCTTTTGCATTTTCCAAATCTACTTTTGCATTATCCCGATTTGATTTACTGGTTGCATAATTTAATTCGCCTTGTAACAATTCTTCCTTAGCTGATAATCCTGCTTCAACTTTACTTCGAATTATCTCAAGACTAATTTCTTGATTTTTGAATTCCTCTTCGGAAATTTGTACCGACATTTGTTTTTGATATATGCTGTAGAATGCCTGAGTTACCTGGCGCTCAATGTTTAGCATTTGAATAGAATAGGCAAGAGTAGAATTTTCAAGAGATAACTCCTGACGTTTCAAATTCATCTTTGTTTTATTGTATGTAAACAAAGGCTGATTATAACTTAAATAGAGATTATTATCGAAACCGCTATAATTGTTTGTAGTTTTTGTTGGATTTAAAGGATCAGTAATATTATCAAAAGTTTCCGTTGATGTAGATTTATACTCAAAATCGTTTCTTAATGATAATGTTCCATCGGTCCATTTAATGGGTTGAGCAATAGTAAGCCCACCATTTGAAACTGTTCGTTCAGAATTATACCATTGTGAATAATACTCATCATAGGTTTCGCTATTTGAATATTGAATTGGTGTAACATTAAGTGAAAACTTAGATTTAAGCATTGCTAATTGCGCATTTAAATATTCACGGTTTTGTTCCATGCTTAATCTTGATTGTTTAATATCAGGACTATTCTCCTGCGCAAATCTCATAGCATCCTCAAGCGTTAAAACCATTTGAGCGTTTACAAGCATATTAGTTAGAACTAATGCTATTGTAATAATTAGTATGTGTTTAAATTTGTTCATCTTTTTTAATATTTTGCTGTATCCTTTAGCTCTATGCTATTGGCAATATTTAATATTTATATTTATTTAGCTAAGGCCTAATAGCCAATAGCTAATCAATCATTTTTCACCCATTTGATTGCATCGGCATAAACCATTTTTCCTACTGATTTATTCGTTAGCTCAACCTTTGCATTTTCAGGTGAAATGTAAAAAGTTCCTATATAATTCCAGCCATCTTCTAATTCTTCATCAGCAAGAGTTATATCATCTATACCATCGTTATGATATATTTTAAAATTGTAGTTTGATTTTCGTTTTTCGCGATTCCATTGAATATTAATCTTAGCAATATGGCAGTATACATCGTAATAGCCAGCTTCTTTTAATTCTGGATTCCATTGGGCAATTCTTTCACCTTCTCCGGAACGTGTATACATTCCTGAGCGAATATATTTTCCATAAAAATTCGTTCGTAATACAGGTTTCCATTCTGATGGAGGATTCCAGAAATGAATTCCAGAATATTTATATTTATCTTCTTTATTTTTGTTAATAACTGATTTTAAATAACTTTCATTAGATTCCTGAATATATTGGAAACCTTCATCTTCATTATCAACAATTATTTCATTTTGGTTTTCCAGATCGGTGAACAAAGGGAAATCTTTAATTTCATCAAGGATCGCAACTTTTTTAAGATCATCAAATTCTGAAAATTCATATATTAAATTATTGGGCAGATTCTCTGATATATTGGTATAGATATTCATTCGTGTTGGTTCCGTTGGAAATAAGATACCAACCTCTTTTGCCGAATTTGCAGGAATGAAAATTTTCTTTGAAAAATCCGGTTGTTCAGGTGCATCTGATGTAAAGCTGCGAACATTACTTTTATCATCAAGATCAATATTCATTGTAATGATTCCATCAATGTTTTCAGGATTGGCAATTTTGAAACGAATCTGATACTTCGTGTATTCACCATCCAATACTTTATATGTTTGTAAATCTTTTATTAAGAAACCAGGTAATTGGTTTTTTGTATACCAATAATCTATTTCATTAAATAACGAATCTTTAAACCTGAACTGCATGGCATCTTCCAAATCATTAAATGAGAATGACTTATTTTGGTTTGATTTTATTAAATCGTTTAACAGATTATTAAAGTCTTTATCACCGTATCTTGCGCGGAACAATGAAAATAGATAATCGCCTTTTGCAAGTATAACATCATTTATATTTAAAGGATCACCATCTTCATCATCTTCCCGTGTTATTTCAACTCCGTTTTTAATAAGTTCAGCCAGACTTGATTGCTTAAGTTCAAGGTTGATTTTTTCTCCTTTACTAATACCACGGTAGAACCACCTGCTTGATGAAACATTATTTACATTTCGTTCCCTTAAATAAACTTCAAGAGCTAAATTTAAGACAGGCCATTTTTCAGACTCTAACTGGGTAAGAAAACTGTAATATTGAGGAATAAGACTATATGTGTGCTTATCAATTATATTTCTATATTCGTACCGTTCTGTTGGTGGAGCCATAAAGTTTCCCCTAATAAAATGTTTGAAAATTCTAACCTGCAATTCTTCAGGTGTAACTTCTTCATTATTTTCTTTCATCTGTTTTTCAAATCTCTTCTTTCTTTTTTTGAAATCAGTTTCTTCTAATGTAACACCCCTTTCAGGATAAAAGATTATTTCAGGTTGAATGGCATCACTGGTTACCGACCATATATGTTTATCTAATGCAAAATGCACTGGTACTTCAGCAAGTGAAAAACGCTTAAATCCATATTTTAAGTCAAGCAAAGTTTCATATTCATCTCTAAGTTCTCGTACTATTGCTGGTAAAGTGTCTTTAAATTCTGTGAAATGCTCTAAATAGAAATCATTTCCTTTGGTTGAGTAAATTGAATATTCAACAGAATCAACAGTTATGGAATGCTTGTCGTAATCAGCTATTAGTAAACTGATTTTCGGTAATGCATTTTCATTCTCAAATTCAAAAACACCATTTTCTTTATTAATTGAATTTCCTTGAGAAACAGCTACTAAATCTTCAGATGTTTTTACCCGTAATTTGAATTTTGTAAAATCGGGTTGATGAAAACCTGGTTTATCTGTTGCATAGGTAACTCCCGATATAGGATACCAAAGCGATTCGCTTGTTAGACAAACAAAATCTGTATGAATATATGCATAACGTTTACGTACCATGTACATATTCAAGCTAAAGTTATCTGTATAGTTTAAAGGATTCTGATCCAAGAAATGGGTGTTTTCATTTATTTTACCCTCGTAACTAATAACCACATTATCAGAAGCTCCAGGCGTTAGTTTGTTAGGGTAAACTAATTTAACCAAATGAAATTCTCTTATAAACTCTGTTTTTTCATTATTAATCTCAATCGAACTAACTTTTAAGGCTGGATTCAAGCTGAAAATTAATGTGTCAATAGAACTTTTTGTTTTATTAGTACACTTTAAATTCGCTTTTACTGATATTGTTTTTTCTTTATGCTTTAGTTCTAAGTTACACTCATCAATATATACTTTAGGCAGATTGCAGTACTTATTATTAAGAGCAACCATTTGCTCTTTTTGCTCAATATTTAACTTCTTTAGATTTATATAATAAGATCCTAAATAAAATCCTATGGAAATAAATATAAGGGCCATTAAAAGCGGTAAAAACTTGAAAGCTTTGGATTGAGGTAATCTGTTTAATTTAAATACTGTAAATAAGATTAAACCAATACCAATAAAGAAATAGATGCTTCGGTGAATTACAATTTCTGTTAGATTTCCAAATCCGGTTATGGTTGAATTCATCATTGGAACATTGTATGCAATATAATCGAAAAGGTGATAATATTTTTCGTTTAAATAGAATATTGTGAGTGCAATATATCCCAATAAAATAATAAAGGTTATAGCTTGGTTTTTAAGGAGTGTCATTAAGAAAAATGATAAACCTAAGATGAAAACAAGTGTGGGAATACTAACTAAAATAGGGTATAAGAAAAACTCACCTATACCTTTTGCAGAGTCTCCACTAAAAAATGAAAAACTTATTCCCAGAATAAGAATAATAAAATTAAGAATTAGGAAAACGGACAATATACCAAGAGCTTTGCCGATAATGTATTGAGCATTGGTCATTGAGCGGGCATAAATCACCTCAACAGTATCGTTTTTTCTATCTTGTTTTAAAAATTCAGAAGCCAGAAATACTGCTACAATTGCTTGTCCGAGATTTAATATAATAAGATTTGCATAAGGTATTGAAGCCGGAAGTGCCCTGAATAACCATGGAGCACCGCTAGTTTCATTAAAAACAGCAATATTGAAAATCCCTAATCCAATGACAAATAAACCTGCGAAGATTCTGAAAAACCAACTTCGTAGAAGTGTTTTCATTTCGAATCGGGCAATAATTTTTATTGTTTGAATAGAATTCATGTTAAAAGCTGTTTTGACTAGTTAAATACTCCATAAAATAAACATAAGCATGTTCAAGATTTGGTTCAATTTCAATGGCATTTTTTACATTGATTTCGTTACCTACCAATTGAACTTCCCAGCCTTCTTCTGAAGGAATAGTAGAAATAATAGCATACTTTTCTTTAAGCATTTCATATTCGAATCCAGAAGTGTTTACTTGCCAAACATGACCTTTTGTTTTGCTAATTAATTCTTCCGGAGAACCATTAAATTCAAGATTCCCTTTGTTCAATAATGCCAAATTTTGACAAATACTTGAAATGTCGCCAACTATATGAGTTGACAAAACAATAATTACATCTCTCTGACTAAGTTCGGAAAGTATATTTCGAAATCGAATACGTTCTTCAGGATCAAGACCAGTGGTTGGCTCGTCAACAACTATTATCTGAGGATCACCAATTAATGCCTGAGCAATTCCTAACCGTCGTTTCATTCCTCCTGAGAGTTTATTTGCACTTCGTTCACGAACATCGAAAAGTCCAACCTTATCAAGCCATTCATCTACCTTCTCTGATCTGAGTTTTTTACTATTTACTCCTGAAAGTCCGGCAGCATAATCCAAAAACTCCCAAGTTTTTAATTTAGTAAAGAATCTGAAATCTTGGGGTAAATAACCTAGCATTTTTCGAATCTCGCCACGATCTTTCATAAGGTCAAATCCATTTACATTAACTTTACCTTCGGTTGGTTTCATTAATGTTACTAGAATACGCATTAAAGTAGATTTACCAGCTCCATTTGGACCTAATAGCCCAAACATCCCATTTTCTATTTCGAGATTTATTCCTGAAAGTGCACGTTTCCCATTTTTGTAAATCTTATCCAGATTCTCAATTTGTATTTTCATTCTTTATGTTAAGTTCAGCTAAATCTTAAAATTAACTTACAATTTAATGTAAATATTGTATAAATATAATAAGCTTTGATGTAGGACGATAATATTAGTCGTCGGTTACAGTTAATTATTACATTTTTTTAAACAAATTTGATTATTAAACAAATGAAGTTGTAAATCAGAATTATAAGTAACAAAAAAGAGATTGCAAAAGCAATCTCTTTTAAATAAATCAGATTAGAATATTACTTATTTAGTGAATACCTTTAATTTCATCCAATATCCATTCTAATTGTTCATCAGTTTCTAATGTTGTATTAGATACATAAATATCGGGTTTTATTCCATAACCATTAGGACTGGTTGTGTAAGGAGCATTTACCGTTAGTAATCCAACTTTCATATTTACTTTTGAATTTGGAAGCTCTATAAATGCTCTTAAACCTGCAACAGTTCCATTGTAAGCTCCTCCGGTTTCTTCTCCCACAAAAGTTGCACGTTTAGTGGCACTCAAATTTGTTGATATAATACTACTTGCAGAAAAACTTGTACCATTTATTAATACATAGATTTTACCTTTAAAGTTATTCTTTTTAGGATTTGTTTTTTTTGAGCTTTTAAATGAAAAGTAAGGAATGCCATCATGTTTTCTTACTTTGGATACCTGAAGACCTGCAAGAATAGGATAGAAAAGCACAGCAGCAGATTTTGTCAATCCTGACTTAGAATGAAAATAGGGATACATGAAACTTGTTCTTTTAGTCATTTTAGATTTTTCAATAAAAACATATTCTTTATCGGTTAGGTAAGAATATAATTCATTTATTTCGTTCAATAAGCCTCCAAGATTATTTCTTAAATCAATAATTAAATATTCAGAATTTGCAGAATCAATTTTGGAAAAGCACTCTTTATAAAAATCTTTATACTTACCACCCTTAAATCCCCGGATCTTCATATGGGAAATAGAATTAACAGAATCTAATTCTATAAATTCAAGACTTCGATTTTTTTCTTTTGTATACTTATTATAAGCATATTTTTTCTCCCAAGTCTTTTTTTGTTTCTTATTTTGTTTGGGATTTTTCTTTTCTATTTTGGTCTTTTTGGGTATAGTGTCTGAGGTGCTTTTTTTACTTGCTGAGACCTTTTTTTTATGAGAAAATAAATAATGTGAATAAATTGAATCGTTTTTCATTAAAGTGATTAGAATACTATCTTTTTGCTCATGAGTATTTAAGTATAACCTACCAAAAGATGTCCTGGTATATCTTGGAACAAAGGTCTCATTATATCCGTCTCCAGTATTCAAGTTTTGAAACGAAGCTATTAAATCGTCTGTATTTTCATTATCAACGCTTATTACTTCTGAACCTTCAATAATTGTACTATCCTTTCCATAGTTTTTTCGAATAATTAGTTTATTATCAATATTCTCAAATGCATAGGATTTAAATGGGTTTACTATACGTCCATCTTTTTTAATGTCTTTTTTAGATTGTTTCTTTTTTGGTGGATTTATTGAAAGATGTCCTTGTTTAATACTTGAAACCACTGGTGACAATTGTTTGTAAAAATCAATACTCGACATAGGGCTTTCTATGCTTTCTTTCAGTGCATTAAATTCTTTGTATAACGAATCTTCACTAATATACCAATACAAATCAGGATGTAACTTTGTAATTTTGTTGTATGCATAATCAACATCCTCATGGAGTTCTTCTGGATTATGTAATTTTGAAATACTCTGGTTATACTTTTCAACTGAAGCACATCCTGAAAATAGTAAAACAAGTAAACAAATGGTTTTAATTTTAGACATATGAGCTATGATATTGTGTTTTTAAATTGTGATAACTTTTAAAGTGATTTTAAAATTCTTATAAAAGAAGTAACCAAAACTATATAAACAGGATTTACTAAAAAAGTATTTTCAAAAATAATCAGTTTTATTAAACTGAAATAAATCTAAAATGTTAAAGTAAAAACAGACTCTTGTTTTGGAATAGATTGAACTGAAATGCTGCCTCCATGTATACGCATTATTTGTCGTGAAAGGCTTAGTCCAATTCCGGAACCATTTTCTTTAGTTGTGAAAAATGGTATAAATATTTCTTCAATAAGATTTTCGGGTATGCCATTTCCATTATCTTTAATACTTATAGCTGGATGTAGATTATCTTTTATCCAACTTTTTATCTCAATACTTTTAGGCTGAATATTATTACTAACGGCATCTGTAGCGTTATTTATTAGGTTTAAAAGTACATGCTCTATAAGACTTTTGTCACATAAAACATTCATATCTTTTTGATCAACAGAGAATTTAAAAGAAATTCCTTTTTTGGCAAGTTCATCTTTTTTTAGAATTACAATTCCATTAATTAAATCGGCAAGATTGACTTCTTCAAATTTTGGAGTTGGAAGTTTTGTGAGACTTCTGAATTTATTCACAAAATCAAGTAAAGCTTTTCCTCGTTCTTCAATAAGTTCAAGACCAGTAACAGTTTGTTGAATAGTATTGTCAGAAATGTTAGTGGCAGTAATTAATGAACTATTAGTTTTAAAAAAACCTGAAATAGTTCCTGTTAATGATGTAACTGGTGTAATTGAATTAATTATTTCGTGTGTAAGTACTCGAATTAATTTCTGCCATGAGTCCATCTCTTTTTCATCCAACTCATTTTTAATATCCTGAAAAGATATTAGTTTGATTTCTTTCTGAGCTATTTTAAATATTGACATTTTAATAGCCAAATGTTGTATTTTTTTGCTTGAATTTAGTACAATAACTTTTTGCTCATTCAAACTCATCTCCTTTACAATGTTTGTTAAGCCTAATTTAACTTTATCCAAAACATCAATCGAGTTTAAAACTTGTAAATTCAGAATATCTTTAGCTGCTTGATTTACGATTTCAATTTTCCCTTCCTGATCAAAAGCAAGTAATCCAATCCCAACATGCTGAACGATATATTGTGTATATCTAAGCTGATTTTCTTTATCTATTCTTACTTCTCTTACAATATCACCAATCTCATTAAGAAAATATCCTAATTCATTAAAAGGATAAACTCGTGATGGAGAAAAATACATAGTTGGATTGTTGTCTTTGATATATTCGAGCATTCTCTTAAGATCATCTCTTCTTTTAAGAATATAATTAATTAGGTTCCATGTTTGTAAGGTAACAATAATAAAAAGGGAAGATATGCAATATAAATAATTCGTTTTAAACGATAAAAACGCAAATAACAAAGAAGATAATACGATAAGTATTACCCTAAGAATAATCCCAATATAATATTTGTTAGAGTTCATATTTTTCAATTTTATTGTAAAGGGTTTTTCTTGTTATTCCAAGTTCTATTGCTGTTTTATTAATATTACCCTTGTTTTTAAAAAGAGCTTCTTTAATTGTTAATTTTTCTACATTACTAAGATTAAGTGATGCTTTAAATGTGGGTTTTCCCGATTCAATAGTACTTGTAAACTGAAGATTTTCAGGTTTTATAATATTATCTTCAGACATAATTACAGAATTTTCAATCATATGTTGAAGTTCTCTTACATTACCAGGCCATTCGTATTGTTTAAGTTTATCAATCGCATTGCCATTAATTCGAATATTGGGCTTATCATATTTTTTTCCATATATTTTTAGAAAATGTTCAACTAATAAAAGAATATCATCTCCTCGCTCGCGTAGAGGAGGAATCTCAATTTGCACTGTATTAATCCTGAACATAAGATCTTCTCTAAAGAGATTATCTTTAATCATATTTGACAAGGGCTTATTGGTTGCAGTTATTAATCTTACATCAATAGGAATAGGCTTATTTGATCCAACAGGAATTATATTTCGATTTTGCAAAACAGTTAATAGTTTTGATTGAAGTGATATCGGAAGATTTCCTATTTCATCGAGAAACAGACTTCCTCCTGAGGCAGTTTCAAAGCGACCAATTCTATCTTCTTTCGCATCTGTAAAAGCACCTTTTCGATGTCCGAAAAGCTCGCTTTCGAACAATGTTTCTGATAATGAACCCAAATCAACACTAATAAAAACATCATTTGCTCGTTCCGACTGTCTATGAATTTCCCTTGCAATAAGTTCTTTTCCTGTTCCATTTTCACCTAAAATAAGTATGTTCGCATCGGTTGGAGCAACTTTTCTTACAACATCCAAAACTTCCATCATTACAGGTGATTTGCCTATTAATGTTGTATATTTCTTTTCCAGTTCTTCTGAAAGATGTTTTTGAGTATGAATAAGTTTTGTTACTTTAAGTTTCGACTGCCTAAGTTGATATGCAGATTTAACGGTTGAAACAAGTTTAATTGGATCAAAGGGTTTCTGAATAAAATCCGTTGCACCTTCTTTCATAGCTTTTACAGCAAGTTCAACATCTCCATATGCTGTGATTAGAATTATTACAGCATTTGGATCAGATTTTAAAATCTCTCTGAGCCAGAACATTCCTTCATTTCCGGTATTTATTCCGGCAGTAAAATTCATATCCAGCAGAATAGTATCAAATGTACCTGATTGTAAAAGAGAAGTGAATTTTGCAGGGTTCTTTATGGTAACTACTTCTTCAAATTCTTGGCTAAGAATGAAAGAAAGCGATTTTAATATCCCATCATTATCATCTACAACAAGTATTTTACCTTTTAGTTTTGACATAGTCATAATAATTAATAGTACGCTGTAACTAATTTTCTTTCATTAAAAAGTAATAATTAAGCACTTTTCTCAAAATTACAAAAAAGTGGATACTAATTGCACGTAGTGTGTAAAAAATAAACACTTTATAAATTTGAATAAAATCTAAAAACAACGTAATGGCGTATGTGTTAGTAGATTAGATAGCTTGGCACTGAGATTGAATTATTGATCTCAAATGTATTATCCAAAATTTATATAAATGAAATTAAGTTTTAAATAATAATATTGGTTTAATCATTTAAATAAATTGATTTTAATAATAATTATAAATATTTTTCAATTATGAAAACATTTCTAAAGCTATTTTATAGGATAAATATGAAAAACAAAGCGTTTACGCTTTTAAATATAGCAGGATTAGCTGTAGGTATGGCTGGTTTTATATTAATCATGCTTTGGGTAAAAGATGAGCTATCGTATGATAAATATAACGAAAAAGAATCGCGCATTGTACGTATAATGTCAGATTATAGCCTGGCGGGTGAGGATAATAATGATGTCGGCACTCCAGCACCAATGGCTGCTGTGTTGAAAAATGATTTTCCGGAAGTGGAAAATGTTGTCAGATTCAGAAAAAGAAGCTCAGTTCAGGTTAAATATGGAGAGAAATATTTTACTGAGAAAAAATCAATATTTGCAGATTCAACGGTATTTGATATTTTTACTATACCTCTGATAAAAGGAAATCCTAAAAATGCACTTTCTGCACCAAATACTATCACAATAAGTGAATCTATAGCCAAAAAATATTTTGGAGATACTGATCCTATAGGTAAAACTCTTAATTATGGTAACAGGGAATTTGAAATTACCGGAGTTTATAAAGACATTCCTAAAGCATCTCATTTTAATTTTGACTTTATAGCTTCAATTTATAGCCTTGATGAATATACTGATGATAATTGGGGTAGTTTCAATTTTGCCACCTATGTCTTGTTACAAGAGAATGTAGATCCACAGTTATTTGAAAAAAAACTTTCTATTTTAGTTGATAAATATTTTGCGGTTCAAGTTGAACAGTGGTTAGATGCGTCATGGGAAGAAATACAAAAGCAAGGAACCTGGTTTAAATTTAGAATTCAAAGATTAAGAGATATTCATTTACATTCTCATTATAACGGCGAACTCGGAATAAATGGAGATGCTAAAAACGTGTATATTTTTATAAGCATTGCTATTTTTATTCTTTTGTTGGCTTGTATAAATTTCACGAACCTTTCAACAGCAAAGGCTATAACACGATCAAAAGAGATTGGTGTAAAAAAAGTATTCGGAGAGCGCGTACTTACTCTTATCCGTCATCACCTTAGCGAATCGATTATCATTGTGTTTATTGCTCATATGGTGGCCATGATTTTGGTAGAAGTATTTTTGCCATTTTTCAACGATATCTCGGCAAAAAATCTTTCAATAGAGTATTCCAATCCGCAAATATTATTGAGTTTATTTGGACTAATAGTTATTACCAGTTTAGTAGCCGGAAGTTATCCTGCATTCTATCTTTCATCTTATAAGCCAATATCTGCACTTAAGAGCGAAATAACAGCGGGTAAAAAGAAAACAAGATTTCGTAGTGTGATGGTGATCGGACAGTTTGTAATTTCAATCATTCTGCTTAGTTCGACATTGGTTTTAAATAAGCAAATGCGTTATATACAAACTAAAGATCTGGGATATGAAAAAGAAAACCTGATATGCATATGGAATAGTAATTTAGGTTGGAATAATATGAATAATTTGAAGAATGATTTATTAAAGAATCCAATGATAAAGAGTGCTACCATTTCTGGATTTTTACCAATTCCTTCTAATAGTGCCTCTAATGTACTTTATAAAGATGGAATAAGAACAACAAGTTTTG
>DAOWGM010000042.1 GCA_030637515.1 Bacteroidales bacterium | reverse complement strand
CTGCAAACCAAACAGATATTTGTTTCGGAGCAGAAGTAGTTTTTTCAGTAGGAGGCGAAAATATTGACACATATCAATGGCAATTAAGCACAGACAGCGGCGACACATGGTCAGATTTATCCGATCACACAACGTACTCCGGAGTTACAACTAATACTCTGACTGTAACAATCGATATTAGCTTAAATAATTATCAATATTCATGCACTGTTTCAAATACAGATGCTGATGTAACAAGTGATACCGCAACTTTAACTTTTGAAACAGAAGACCCGGCAACTCCAACTTTAGCAGATGTAACCGGAGAATGTGATGCAACTGCAATTGCTCCAACCACAACAGACAATTGTGCAGGAACAGTAACAGGAACAACAAGCGACCAGGTAGCATACACTACACAAGGAACTCACGTAATTACCTGGAATTTTGATGATGGTAACGGAAACAGCATAGATGTTGAACAAAATGTGATAATTGATGACATAACAAACCCAACTATCACATGCGTAGGCAATCAAGAAGTTGATGCCGATGATACACATACATACACAGCTGCAGGAACGGGATTTGACCCGACAAGCACTGATGATAATTGTGAAGTTGCAAGTGTAATAAATGATTTCAATAGTTCTTCAACTTTAAACGGAGCTTCGTTACCCGAAGGATTAACAACTATTGTATGGACAGTTACAGATGCAGCCGGAAACAATATAGATTGTAGTTTTGATGTTAACGTTAATGCTTTTGTAGTAGGTATTGAAGCATTACAACAAAGCGGAATTTCAATTTATCCAAACCCAACAAACGGAATAATAAATATTGTATTTGCAGAAAACAATATTCAACAAATAAAAATTTTCGATATATCAGGCAAAACAATAATTGAAAAAACAGCAATACAACAAAACGAAACAATAGATTTATCAGGTTTTGAAAATGGGATTTACATTATCAGCATTCAAACAAATAAAGAGATTTTTACAGTTAAAATAGTAAAAGAATAGTAAGACAACTTTTTAATCAAATGTACGTGAGCGAGTAATGCAGGGTGTAGCGGTTTCCTGATAATTTTTGTTATCTTTAACTTTCGGTAACTGGTAATGAAGAAACACAGCGAACTAAGCGAACTTAGTGAAACGATCTCACGAACGTAGTGAGTAACTAAGCGTTCTCATGAGCGCCAACGAATAAAACCCGCACGTTTATTAAGCTATGGCAGTTAACGCTCCTAGTCAGGAATAAAATTCAATTCCGATTATTGAAATATCATCGAAAATAGATGCGTGTCCTTCCAGTATTTTCTGCTTTTTAATGATCGTATTTATATTTTCATCTATATCTTTATCATTTGTCAGATTTTTTTCTAACTCTTCTGTACCAAAACTAATACCATCTTCATCTACCAATTCAACTAAGCCATCGGTATAACAAAACAGTTTCGACTTTTGGTCAATCTTTAAACTTCCGGATTTTAATGTTGGTATTTCATCAAGCATTCCCATCCCAACACATCCATCACGCAAGAAAAGCATTTCCTTTTTCTCCATATTATAAAATATTGGTGGATTATGCCCTGCATTTATATATTCCAGAATGTGTGTTTTGTAATTGTACTTTGCAATAAAAATAGTAATAAACTTCTCTCCTTTAGCGCTGGCCATAACTCTTTCGTTAAGCTTTCTAACAAAGTCAGGAAGTGGTATATCTGTTGTGAATAATGCTCTCAGATTTGCCTGGAAATTCGACATTAATAATGCTGCTGATATTCCTTTACCGGAAACATCGGCTATACAAAAACCAAATTCATCTTCATTTAAACGAATAAAATCATAATAATCACCACCAACTTCAAAGTGTGGATGATAAAAGGTAGATACCAGAATTTTATCGTTATTTGGTAAAGTTGATCTGTCGGGAATAAGCATCGATTGCATTTTTGATGCCATTTCAAGCTCCTTTTTAAGAGCTTCCTGTTCCAGAGAATCTTTATATAATCGAATATTTTCAATGGCAACAACAATAATGTTCGAAAGTGTTTGTATAAAATGAAGGTGTTTTATTGTAGGACTAACTCCTTCTTTTTCTTCATCAATATCACCAATAAGCACAAATGCAATGGGAATATTATTATTAAAAACCGGAATAATATTATCAAAAACACGTAATGTTGGATTTGGAGATGCTGTTATAAATGAGATTTCGGTATGATCTTCAAGCAAATCTTTTTCAACATCAATTCTTTTTATTATTTCATCGGAACAACCTGAGCTCAAAATCAAATGCCAGGTTTTATCGAATTTAAAAATCAGAATTTTCCCAATATTTAAATCCTCGCGAAGAATTTCTTCATATCGTTCCAGCAACTCTTCTGTAGAAAGATTTGCATTAATTGCTTTCGTAATTGTAAGCAATGTATTAAGCTTAAAAGTAGAAAGCTTTAACCGATTAATTGATGCTTTTGAGCCGAGGTCCATTGGATCTTAATTTCCTGATTTTCAATTTTGAATAAATATAACAAAAATACAGGCAAAAAGAAAAAAATTATTCTTTAACCCTTTCATTATACGAATGATCTCTTGTGTCGACTTTAATTTTATCACCAGTATTAACAAACAATGGAACCATTATTTCCGCATTTGTTTCCAGTTTTGCAGGTTTTAACGATGATGTTGAAGATGTATCTCCTTTTAATCCGGGTTCAGTATAAATTACTTCTAGCACTACAAATGGAGGCAATTCACAATACAATGGAGTTTCGGTATCGGCATGCCATACAGCCTCAACATTTTGTCCTTCCTTTAATAAATCTGGTGCGTTTAAAAGTTCTTTTTCAAATGCTACCTGTTCGAATGTTTCCGTATGCATGAAATGATAACCCATATCATCATTATATAAAAACTGATACGGACGACGTTCTATACGTTGTATATTCACTTTAACACCTGCATTAAAAGTATTATCAATTACTTTCCCTGTTTTAAGATTTTTAAGCTTAGTTCTTACAAAAGCTGCTCCTTTTCCAGGCTTAACATGCTGGAATTGAGTTATAGTATATAAATCACCATTATACTCTATACATAATCCGTTCTTAAAATCTGATGTACTTGCCATTTCAATATATTTTTATCTGTTACAGAGGCAAAAATAATGTAAATCATTGAAATATCTGTTTTAAAAACAAATTGAATCCAAGTTTCAGATAAAAACACTCACTTTATTTTCTCTAAAGAATATTGCAAGCCAGAATATTCAATTAAATCACACTTTACGGATCCTATTTTTAAATCAATTCTAACTTGAAGAGGAATATGATTTTTATCTTTGGAAAGCCACATAGTAACATCATCTTCTGAGTCGAAAATTCGTCCGGGTTCAACCACCGGAGAAAATTTCATACTATTAAATTTACCCAGCTTTGTTTTTATTTTTTCATCACCAACATACATCATTTTCATAGGAAAAATTTCGTCGCCAAAAAAAGTGTCAATGATAATTTCATCACCAATAATATTAACTTCATTCCCTATTGTTTTTCGAAAATAATAAAATGCACTTAACATATCGAGAATACCCACAGGTACTTCATGTTCACCCGACTTCTGGCTTACAACCTTGTTTTCTGCATGATAATAAGTTACTTCATTGTAATATCTGTAACTTCCTTCGCTTATATTTCTTATAGCCATTAAAGGCAATCCGTCATCAGAACTAAAAAAGCTTTCGTAAACATCTCTTACTTCAAAAAGTTTATCTGCAATTCCAATAGTACTCGCTTTTGCTTTTGCATAGAATGTAAGTTCATTGTTAAAAATCGAATCCTTAAGTAGAAAAGAAGCTGTGCCTGCATTTAGCCAGCCAAAATGGATTATATAAACAAGAGACTCACCAGAAATAAATGGTTTTTCATTTATGGGATAAGATGCCATAAAACTTTTACTACTTAGTAAAAGTAAAAGAAGAAATCCTGTTTTAATGGCTTTTATTCTCATAAAGTATTGTTTTGTAATTCAAAACAAATATTATGCAATTATTTGAATATGTTTTTTGTTGGAACTGTAGCAACAAAATCTTTTAGATAAAATGGCTCGAAATATGCTACATTTTCAAATTTGCTATTTTTAAAATATTGATGTGAAATACTTGCCATGAATCGCGATGATGGATTAAAATTTTCAATAAAAATAGCGTTTTCGTGTTTAATCGTTTCTGTTATTTTTGAAGAACCATCACCAAAAAAGATCATTTTCTGTTTTTTCAGAATATTGCTATAAGAATTTTCGTCAATAATTTCAGCTTTTACTTCACGTAAGAATTCACCTTTGGAATTAAAAAAGGCTGAATACACTTCCATTCTGCGAGCATCTATCATAGGAACCAAAATGTTGTTTTCGTCTTTCTCAAAATCTTCTTCAGATACAACACCATTCGCCATCGATTCCAGTGTATTAATGGCTATTAAGGGTAAATCCTTAGCATAGCATATTCCCTTTGCAGTTGAAACTCCAATTCTTAATCCAGTATATGATCCGGGACCTTTACTAACGGCCACCGCATCAAGATCATCAAATGTATAATTACTTTCTTTAAGTGCCTGATCAATAAAAGTTGTCAGTAATCTTGCATGCGACTTTTGATCGTTACTTTCTTTTATAGCTAAAACATTACTGTCTTTAGAAATACAAACAGAACATACCTGTGTAGATGTTTCAATATTAAGAATTAAGGCCATGCTTCACAATATCACTTTAATGAATTGGCGAAATTAATCTTTTTCCTTAAATAACTCTTCTTTCTTTACAACCTTAATAAGCGAACCGTCTTTCAATTTCCTGGAAATTGCGCTATACGGTGCGATTATTATCTGATCTTCTATTGTGAGACCATCCATTATTTCGATATATTTGTTGTCTTGGATACCAGTAATTACTTCTCTTGTTCTTGCTGAATCTCCCGAAACTATAAATACTAGCTCAACAATTTTTTCATCAACCTCCACCATTTCTCCTCCATTTTCAGTTGAATCGGCTCTGGTAGTTACTGTCTGAATAGGAATTGTTAAAATGCCAGATTTTGAATTAGTTTGAATATCTACTGATGCAGACATTCCTGGTCTGAATGGATTTGGATTGTTTTTACCAATTAAGTGTGAATAGGATTTCTTTAACAGAAGAACTTTTACATCAAAGTTTGTTACCTGATCTGTTGACATTCCAGCAACATTAGCTGAATTAGCAATTTCGGTAATAATCCCTTTGAATGATTCTCCAAGATATGCATCTACTTCAACAAGAGCAGTATCATTTAGCTTAACTTTAACAATATCATTTTCATTTACATCAACTTTAACTTCCATTCGGTCAAGGTCAGCAATTCTTAAAAGCTCTGTTCCTGCCATTTGCATTGTGCCAACAACACGTTCACCTTTTTCAATGTTAAGCATTGAAATGGTTCCACTCATTGGAGCATAAATGGTAGTTTTTTTCAGATTTTCTTTTGCTTCAGAAAGCGATGCATCTGCACTTTTAACAGAATAACCGGAACCTTCAACCGACCTTTTTGCTGCTTCAAGTTCTGCAGTAACCATTTCGAATGATGATAATGCAGTTTCATATTCTGCTTGTGAAATTGTTTCCTCTTCCCACAATACCTTATTTCTTGCGTATGAATTTTTAGTCTGGTTATATTTTGATTTTATCTGCTCAAGATACGCCTGAGAGTTAGCCAAATTAGCCTTTGCAGAATTTACCGCAGCTCTTGAACGATCAACAGCAGAAAGATATGTGTCAGGTTTAATTTTTAGCAATAGAGCTCCTTTTCTAACCTCATCACCTTCTTTAATATATAATTCAACAATCTCTCCAGAAACATCTGGTGAAATTTTGACTTCAGTCTCTGGTTGAATTTTACCACTTGCCGTAACAACTTCTATTAAGGTTCTTATTTCAGGATTTTCAACACTAACTTTAATTTCTACTTTTCCTCCGAACCAACCCGCTTTTTTACCTATAACAGCAAATATTATTAGTGCTACGGCAGCAATAAGTAAATATTTTAATAAATTATTATTTTTCATTTTTAATCAATTAATTAGTAAAAAAACAAACGAATTACCTGTGAATAATATGAAATATCAAATTTATGAAAACATATCTTTATTTAAAGATTTATTCCACCCTTTTTTTAAAACAACATTATTTTTATAAATTACAGGCAAACTAAAAATAATTCGCAGCCTTTTTCAAAAATGATGCATTTAAGAAATCCTCTGAAAATATTTAAGAATCCTCTGAACAAGGATGTTAAGCTTGTAAATGTGTTTTTATCACAAGTAATGTTTGTTATTATTCTGATGTTTATTGTAATAGCATATTTCTGGATTAAAAGGGAAAACAGAGATCTTAAGGAAGAAATTTCAACAACACAAATAGAATATCTTGAATCACGAAAAGAAATTATTAAAAGAGAGACTGAAAGGGCTATAAACTATATAAATTATAAGATCAGTCAAACGGACGATAATATCAGGGAAAAACTTGAAAACCGTGTTAATATTGCTTACAATATTGCTTCAAGTATTTATAGCGAAAATGCCGGCAGAATTTCTTCTGATGAAATAAAGAAGTTAGTAAAAGATGCTTTACGTCCTCTGCGTTTTGATAATGGCAGGGGTTATTATTTTATCGGAAGTCTGGATGGTTATGACATCTTATTTCCGGTAGCACCAGAATTCGAAGGAAAGTATATTTATAACTTGCAAGACGATCTGGGTAACTATGTAATGCAGGATGAATTAAAAGTAGTCAACTCGAAAGGAGAAGGATTTGTTACAAATTATTGGATCCGTCCCGATTCAGATACAAGCATGGCATTTAAAAAATTATCCTATGTTAAACTATTTAGGCAGCTTAACTGGTATATAGGCACAGGTGATTATTATACAGATTTTACATCAAATGTTCAGGAAGAAGTACTTGAATGGCTTTCAAATTACAGATTTGACATCGAAGGATACATTTTTGTTAATACATACGATGGAGACGCCTTGCTTATGGATGGCGAAATAATAAAAGAAGATAAAAATATCTGGAAACTTGAGGATCCTAACGGAATTAAAGTTATTCAAGAAGAAAGAAAAGCTGTAAAAAACCCAGATGGTAATTTTATTTATTATTCGTGGAGGAAATTGACCAATTCGGAAATTTGCCATAAAATTTCGTTTGTAAAAGGAGTTACTGAATGGCGATGGATGGTTGGAGCAGGTGTTTATATTGAAGAAATTAATCAGGCTCTGTTAGTTAAAAAGGATGAAATAAATAAAAACATAAAAAGAGATATTCTTCTATTTATAGTTTTTCTTAGTGTTTTGTTTGTACTTCTTTATTTATTTGCCCTGTTTTTATCAAAAAAAGCAGCTAATAATATAGATTCGTTTATTCGATTTTTCAAAAACGCATTTCATAAAAATATTTTGATTGATGAGTCAAAAATTAATTTTTTAGAATTTAAAGTATTAGCAAATTCTGCTAATAAGATGATCACCGAAATAAAAAAATCGGAGATTCGGAATCAGGAAGAAGAGGCACATTACGAAAAGCTTTTTGAAGAATCACCAGAAGCAATTGCATTTCTGAATAACAAAGGGCAGGTTCAAAGAATAAATTCTGCTTTTACTAAATTATTTGGTTTTGATCTTTTTGAAATCCATAATCAGGAACTGGATGATTTCATTGTGCCTGCAGAATTAAGAGAACAAACCCGAAATTTTATCAAAAAATATAAAGACGGCATAATAAATCAAATAGAAGCAATTCGAATAAACAAAAATAAACAAAAAGTTCACGTTTCTATTATTGGGACACCTGTTAGTGTCAATCAACAACAATTGGGGTTTTATATAATCTATAGAAGTATTTCTGAACAAAAAGAGTTCGAACAGCAACTTTACGATTCTAAAACCAAAGCCGAAGAATCTGATAGACTTAAAACATCATTCCTAACTAATTTATCACATGAAATTAGAACTCCGTTAAATGCAATAATCGGTTTTTCAACTTTATTAAATACAAAAGAAATATCGACAAAAGATCAAAAAGAGTATTTAAGAATTTTAGCAAATAGTGGAAATTTATTGATGGAAATTATCGATAATATAATTGATATTTCCAAAGTAGAATCATCAACTCTTACTGTAAATAAAACCAAT
>DAOWGM010000001.1 GCA_030637515.1 Bacteroidales bacterium | reverse complement strand
TATATTTATAAATTATTAACTTAAAAATCCAAATTATATGGAAAATACAGCTACTCCTACAACCCAAGAAGTTAATCCTGTTACTCAGCAACCTTTACCAAATGCAACAGCAGTCCTCGTTCTGGGAATACTGTCTATTGCAGTATGTTGGTGTTATGGTTTGTTCGGCATTGCAATGGGAATAATTGCATTAGTTCTTTCAGGAAAAGCAAGAGCTTTATATAATAAAAACCCGGAGCAATACACTATGGGTTCGTATAAAAATATGAGTGCCGGTAGAATTTGTGCTATAATTGGAACAGTTTTATCATCTCTTTATTTAGTAATCATCTTAGTTTATTTGCTTGTTGTTGGTGCTGCCTTAGGAACATTATTTACTCAATTTCCTTGGGATTCATTCTAAAATATTAAGCTAAAAAATATAATGGGTGACTTATAATATAATAAGTCATCCATTTTTCATTTATATTCAAAATAGTTAAATTTTCGTTATGGATTTATCACAAAGGATAGAATCATTTTTAAAACTGGGAGAATTTTTTAGAGATTTTCCCGGTAATAGAGTTGCTGATAATTCTTATGACTTATTAAATGATATTGTAAAGAATGATTATATCTATAATCCATGGTTTACCGAAGAGAATATTTTGCAATCTATTAAAGCAATTGGAGAATCTCTACGAAAAGAAAAAATGGATTTATGGTTAAGTAAATATCCATCTTTAATTAAAGGAACTTCGCAAAAAAGAATAGGAGTAATTACTGCAGGCAATATTCCACTGGTAGGATTTCATGATTTTTTAACTGTACTAATTTCAGGACATATATTTGTTGGTAAACTATCGTCAAAAGATAATCGCTTATTAATATTTATTTCAGATTTTTTAATCGAATTAAATAAGGATTTTAAGGATTTAATACATTTTACCGAAGGGAAACTCGAAAAATTTGATGCTATAATTGCTACAGGAAGTAATAATACTGCACGTTATTTCGAGTATTACTTTGGGAAATATCCTAATATCATAAGAAAAAATAGAAATTCAGTTGCAGTTTTAACAGGTAATGAATCCGATACAGATATTAGAAAATTAGGCCTTGATATTTTTAGTTATTTTGGGTTAGGATGCAGAAATGTTTCTAAATTATTAATTCCTAAAGATTATTGTTTTGATTTATTTTTCGAGAATATCCAAGATTTCCAATTAGTATATCAGCATAATAAATATGCAAACAATTACGATTATAACAAATCGGTTTACTTAATGAATCAAATTCAGCATTTCGATAATGGCTTTTTAATTTTAAAGGAAGATCAGAATCTTTCATCTCCAATAGGTGTTGTTTTTTTCCAGCATTACAATAATATTGATGATGTAAAAGAATTCTTGAGATTGAATGAAGATCAGATTCAATGTATTGTTTCAAAACCTGATCTAATTGAAAATTCGGTATATTTTGGACAAGCTCAGGAGCCTGAATTATGGGATTATGCCGATAATGTTGATACAATGCAGTTTCTTTTGGGTTTATGATTGAAATACTAAACAAATGAAGAGTCTTATAGTAATAGTTGGGCCAACCGGGATAGGAAAAACAGATTTAAGCATCGAAATTGCTGAAGAATTTAATACTGAAATTATTTCATCAGATTCAAGGCAAATATATAAAGAACTTAAAATAGGGACTGCTGTACCTACTAATGAGCAATTAAACCTGGTGAAACATCATTTCATTGGAAATATATCAATACACGATTACTACAATGCAAGTATGTTTGAGTACGAAGTAATTGATGTTTTACAGAAATTATATCAAAGTTACGATAATGTTGTGATGACAGGTGGTTCGGGGATGTATATTAATGCGGTATGCGACGGGATTGATGATTTACCAACGATTGATCAGAAACTACGTGATGATTTAATAAAAAAATACGAAGAAGAAGGGATTGAAAGTTTAAGAATGCAATTAAAAATGATCGATCCGGAAACATACGAGAAAGTTGATTTGAAGAACGCAAAACGAATTCTTAAAGCTTTGGAGGTTACTATTCAGACAGGAAAACCATATTCGTCATTCTTGTCTAAAACAAAGAAAAAAAGAGATTTTCAAATAATTAAAATTGGATTAGAAAGAGATCGCGCCGAATTATATGAAAGAATAAATTTACGTGTAGATCAAATGGTAGAAGAGGGTTTAGTACAGGAGGCAAAACAGTTTTTTAGCTTTCGCCATTTAAATTCTTTAAATACAGTAGGATATAAAGAGTTGTTTGAGCATTTCGATGGGGCAATTACTCAGGAAAAAGCTATTGAGTTAATCAAAAGAAATTCGCGTCATTATGCAAAAAGGCAAATTTCGTGGTTCGCACGCGATAATGAATGGAAATGGTTTCATCCTGATGATAAAAGTAAGATTATCAATTATATAAAATCTAAGATATAAGTGAGTGCCGAAATAAATAAATATATTATTAGAGTTTATGCTTTAATTATTAATCCCGATAAGGAAATTCTTATAAGTGATGAGTTTCAGTTGAATATGCGAATGACTAAGTTTCCGGGAGGAGGGATGCATTTTGGTGAAGGCTCGGTTGATTGTTTGAAACGAGAAGCAATTGAAGAGTTCGGCCAGGAAATTGAAGTGTTGGAACATTTTTATACTACAGATTTTTTTCAACCGGCACAATTCTTTAATAATGCTCAATTAATTAGTATTTATTATTTAGCGAAATTTAAAGAACCAATAAAGTTTAAAGTCTCGAATAAAGCCTTTGACTTTAAGGCTGAGCAAAATGAGGTTCAGTCGTTTCGTTGGATAAAAATTAGCGAATTAAATCCCGATGAATTTACTTTTCCGATAGATAAGAAAGTTGTTAATTTAATTAAAGAAGAATATTGTAGTTATACATGAGTTTAGTTTAAAAAGGTGCTAAGCGGCTAGTTTTATAAAACACTTCAAAATCAGTAGTCTTATTATCAGTTTGTTAGTAAATCCGCTAAGCACCTAACCTGCCTGTCGGCAGACAGGAGTGCAATTATTTTTGTTTTTCTTATTTCTCACATGGAACCGCTCAAAGCGGTGCAATGGGTGTATTGTTTTTAGTGTTTGAAGCAATTATTGTAAAATCCGTTCCACGGCGTGTAGCCGTTGCATGGGATAATAAATAGATTTCTGTTAAAGATAAATATGCGGATATTCATTTTATTTTATCAGTTCTTCAATTGCTTTAATAAGCTTATCCCAGCTAAACTTATCTTTTTCAAGCAAGGTGTTTTTAGAAAATTCTTCTTCTTTATTGTTTACGAAAAAATCAGATAGTGCTTCGGCAATGGAATCGGGGTTTGTTTCTGTTACATAACCTACCTTTTTGTTGGGAACAATTTCTGATAATCCTCCCACATTAGTAACAAGCATCGGGCGTTCAAAGTGATAAGCTATTTGGGTTACTCCGCTTTGTGTTGCATTTTTATAGGTTTGAGCTACAATATTAGAAGCTCCAAAGTAGTATTTTACTTCATGGTTAGGAATAAAACCATTGGTGAAAATAATTTTATCTTTTAAGTTCAGATCATGAATTAATTGATCGTAATAAGAGCGATCTTCGTAAAACTCACCGGCAACAATAAGTTTTAACTGTTGTTTTTGAAGCTTGCTATTGGCAAGGGCTTTTAACAGAAGGTCTAATCCTTTGTATCTTCTGATTATTCCAAAAAACAGAATGTATTTATATTCGGTTGATAAGTTTAAATATTTAAGAGCTTCTTCTTTAGGGACAATATCACCAAAAATATTATAAATAGGGTGGGGCGAGAACTTTTTATTCGTGTTGTTTGTGAATTGATTTAAATCGGATAATACCGATTTCGACATGGTGATAAACCCATCGCAGCTTTTAACAAAATATTTGGTAAGTTGATTTGCTAGGGGAAATGATTCATGCGGAATAACATTATGCATTATTCCAATAATTTTTGCATTAGTTTTTTTCTTTACTCGTCGTGCTATTGTTCCAAGGCATGGCGCCATAAAAGGCATCCAGTAATGGATAACTACGTATTCCAGATTTTATTACATTTT
>DAOWGM010000134.1 GCA_030637515.1 Bacteroidales bacterium | reverse complement strand
CTTACGGGTGTAATTATAAATGATGCAATTGTCTTTCTGTCGAAATACGACAGCAATCTTTTGGAAGGAAGAAAAGTTCATGATGCTATTGTGGAAGCAGGGAAATTAAGATTAAGGCCTATAATTCTTACAACTGTTACAACATCAGTTGGATTGTTTCCTATAATTCTTGAAAAAAGCGTTCAGGCTCAGTTCTTAATTCCAATGGCAATCAGTTTAGCTTATGGTGTTGCTGTGGGAACAATTTTTATTTTGATATTCTTCCCGGTATTAATAATGCTTTTAAATGATTTTAGAGTATTTCTTAAATATTTATGGACAGGAATTAGGCCGGAGCGCGAAGATGTTGAAGTTGCAATCATCTTAAATAATAGAAAAACAAAATACGAAAAAAACAGCCATGCTCCAATTAAGGAAATAAAGGAATAATTATATTTTAAAAGAGATTATGAGTAATATGAAACATCCATTATTAATTTTTAAACATATCTACCTGTCAGCAGGCCAATGTCAATTAGATAAGGACTTAAGTCCTGAAAGGGCGATGTGTACTAGCGTAGGGCAACGCCCTACGATTAATGACGAATGGGAAAAAGCCCTGAAAGGGCGAAATGATTTACATTACGTCCTTTCAGGACTTGATCAGAACATTTATAAACACACAGGGCGGTTGCCCTGTGCTTATACATTAAAGGCTTTCAGCCTTAACTTATTGACATGCCGGCAGGCAGGAAGGCTAAAAACTAATAACTTATGAAGTTCATTGATGAATACAGAGATTTTGAAATAGTCCAAAAGATTTCAAGAAAGCTTAAGGAGTATAGTGGCCGTGAAATATCTTTAATGGAAGTATGTGGTGGCCATACTATGGCTATTCATCGTTTTGGAATACCTTCATTGTTACCAGATAACATTAAGTTGATCTCAGGGCCGGGCTGTCCTGTTTGTGTTTCCAGTATCAGTTTTATCGATAAAGCAATTGAATACTCAAAAATTAAAGATGTAATTATTGCTACTTATGGCGATTTAATTCGTGTTCCAGGATCAGAAAGCAGTTTGGAAAAAGAAAAGTCCAAAGGAGCTGATATCAGGATTGTATATTCAACTCTTGAAGCCTTAAATATTGCACAAAACAATAAAGATAAAAAAGTTATTATTCTCGGAATTGGTTTTGAAACTACTGCACCTGGTTCGGCCGTAGCAATTAGGAAAGCATATGATGAAAAGATTTCAAATTTCTGTTTGTTAAGTGCTCATAAAATAATGCCGCCTGTTATGGAAGCATTATTAAATGATGATGTAAAACTTGATGGGTTTATTTGTCCCGGTCATGTAAGTACAATAACCGGATCAAAGATTTATGATTTTATTCCTGATAAATACAAAATTGGATGTGTTGTAACAGGTTTTGAGCCAACGGATTTAATGCAATCTGTATTAATGTTGTCAAAACAGGTTTTTGAAGGTGATCAAAAAGTTGAGATTCAATATTCAAGAGTTGTAACAAAGGAAGGTAATGTCAAAGCACAAAATATAATGAATGAAGTTTTTGAAACACGTAGTGATTATTGGCGGGGAATTGGAGAAATACCTGACAGTGGATTAAAACTGAGAGAAAAGTATAAAGATTTTGATGCTGAATTGTTTTTTGATGTTAAAGTAGAATCTAAAAATGAGCATACAGCTTGCATTTGCGGAGATATTTTACGTGGATTGAAAACTCCGAAAGATTGTAAGTTATTCAATAAAGCTTGTTCTCCCGAAAATCCTATTGGTGCTTGTATGGTATCAAGCGAAGGTGCATGTCATGCTTATTTTAAATATCAAAATTATGAACCCTTCATGCATTAAGTATTATACTAATAAGAATGATGTTGTAAAGTTATTAAAAATATAAATGTAAAGATTAAGGCATGTAGGTTCACGAGTGGGACTGGGTTGGGTTTTGTGGGAACGAGTATCAAAAAAAAATATGATTACAGGAAAGGTGAATAATTACATAGTAATCTGAAATATAAGTAATTCATAAAAACATGAAGGATTTTATATCATTAAATCATGGTAGCGGAGGAAAAGCTTCCCAGGATCTAATAAAAAACATCTTTATTAAATCTTTTGGAGATATAGATTCTGTTTTATCAGATTCAGCTATTTTGAATATTCAGAACGAGAAAATAGCTTTTACTACTGATTCATTTGTTATAGATCCAATATTTTTCCCGGGAGGTGATATTGGCAAGTTAGCAATATGTGGTACAGTAAATGATTTAGCAGTTTCAGGAGCTGTTCCAAAATATATAGCTGCATCTTTTATTCTAGAAGAAGGCTTACCAATTAATGATTTAAAGATAATTGTTGAGTCCATGGCTCAGCAAGCAAAAATAGCAAATATTAAAATAGTTGCAGGCGATACTAAAGTCGTTCATAAAGGAAAATGCGATAAGATATTTATTAATACTACCGGAATTGGGATTTTTTATCAAGATCTGTCTTATATAAGTATAGGTGATCAAGTTGAAGTTGGCGATAAAATTATAATAAATGGCTTTTTAGGAGATCATTCTATTTCAGTTTTAGGTGCAAGAAATGAACTGGAATTTAAAGTTGATGTAAAATCTGATTGTGCATGTTTGAATGATTTAATTCAAAATGTACTAAAAAAGAAAATGAGAGTAAGATTTATGCGTGATGTTACACGTGGTGGGTTGGCAACTGTATTAAATGAGTTGTCTGATATTTTAAATCTAGGTATAGAGTTAAATGAGAATGAAATTCCTGTTAAGGATTCTGTTAATGGTTTGTGTGAAATATTAGGTTTCGATCCTTTATATCTGGCAAATGAAGGTAAGGTGCTTTTAGTTGTCCACCCGGATGATGCAAATGAAGTTGTTGAGATCTTAAGAAACAATCTACTTGGGAAAGAATGTAAAATTATAGGAGAAATTGTTTCCGATCACCCTAAAATGGTTGTTGGAAAAACCAAGATAGGTGGAAAACGAATAATTAATATGTTGCAAGGAGAACAATTACCAAGAATATGTTAAGTCATTGAATAGGAGACTGAAGTTAGTAAGCAGTAGTAGTTTGTATTTGGCAGTTGACATATTGCAGTTAGTAGTTTTGGTTTACTTGTGAATTGGTAAAATAATGAATTATAAAATGGTAAATATTCGTTGCTTGTTGTTTGTTGCTTGAATTTGAAATTTGAACCGAGCTGGGTTAAACGGATGCAGTAAAGAACCTGAAACCTGAAACTTTTATTGTATGCATGAACTAAAAATAGCGGAGGAGTTAATCGGAATAATTACAAAAGTAGCCGAATCAGAAAATCTAAAGAAAGTTACTAAAGTGAATATTCAGTTTGGTAAAATGATTCAGATTGTTCCGGATATTTTTCAGTTTGCTTTTGAAGGTGCAGTAAAAGGAACAGTTGCTAAAGGTGCAAAATTAAATCTGGAGATTTTGGCTGTTAGGTTTGCTTGCAATAAATGTAAAGAAGAAACCGAAATTGATGATTTATTATTTGTTTGCCCTTATTGTGGATCAAATGATTTAGAATTAATCCAAGGACGAGAAACAATTGTTGAAAGTATTGAAGGGGAGAAGTAGCAGTAGGCAGTTTATTAGTTTAATAGTAAAATAGTTAAATTAAGCGAAGCGGTGGAAAAACCTGCCAGAGTCTGTGGATTGACGGTGGGCAGGAAAGTACCTGACAGTGTTTGAGTGAAACGGCAATAGGCAGCAGCAAAATACAGCAGCAGTTTGCAGTTTTCAGGAAGCAGTATATTAGTTTATTGGTTAATAAGTAAAATAGAAAACAAGGATTAAAGTTGAATAAGTAAAAGATTAATTTTTTGAATATTATAATTAAATTTAGAAAAAGCTCAAGGCACGTAGCTTATAGCTTGTAACTCAAAACTCAAAACTTGAAACTTGAAACTCAAAACTTGAAACTAAAGTGCTATGGAAATCAAAATAATGAAAAATGTTCTCGATAGAAATCAGAACAAAGCCAACGAAGTACGCCATTTATTGAAAGAAAAAAAGGTTTTAATGGTTAATATGATCAGTTCGCCCGGGGCTGGAAAAACTACTTTACTCGAAAGAACCCTTGAAAATCTAAAAGATAAGTTTAAGATGGCAGTAATTGAGGGAGATATACAACCGATAGAGATGCACAAAGACTTAAAGAGTATGGAGCACCAATTGTCGTAATTAATACCGAAGGTGGTTGCAATTTGGATTCG
>DAOWGM010000101.1 GCA_030637515.1 Bacteroidales bacterium | reverse complement strand
GGTCATAAAACATGCGGGGTGCAGTGGTATTTTGACAATTTATGTTATCTTTAACTTTCGGTAACGGGGGATATTGAAACAAGGCGAAAACCCGCACGATTTCATACCCGAAAACCGTTATAAATAAGCCGCTAAAAATTCTGAGAACAGAGCAATTCTGCTCTTTTGTTAAGCATGAAATTTAAGAGTTTTTTTCACTTTCTGACAGCTTTTGTATACTGGAAAGGTAATTTGCTTTCTGACAATGAAAGTGTAATTTATTCGTGCTGTTTGATACTGAATTTATCGAGATTGGTTCGGAAAGTATGATAGAAAATTGTTTTGGTTTTTTTGCCGACTCGCTTTTGCCTTGAAAGGCAATTGAAATTAAGCACATTTGTTTCACTGCGTTTCACAAAGAAGCTTAATCTTCATTATAATAATCATTTACGATGTTAGCAGTTGGGTGTTATTTGTTTTCATTTATAAAATCCTTAATCATATCTACAAATAAATCGGTTTCTCCATGACTTATTGCATGCTCCGATTTATTAAATGTTACATTGTATTTTACTTCTGAGTTTATTTTTTCAAATACTTCATCGTAAACCTGCTGAGGAACACCAAAATCGTATTTCCCCCTTGCCAGTAATACGGGTATGGTAATTTTATACAATTTGTCTGTTAAGTTTAACTTATCGTAATTATCTGCAACATAAGTATGAAAAAAATTATTAGAAAATACAGCAGATGCCGAATAGGGTGAATTATATAACATTGTATTCTGGTAACTCGACTGCCAATTGCTTGTATGAACAGTGCTATCACTCATCAATCTTCTTGCTTTATAAAAATAATCTTTCACCTGAATGAAATCGTTTAATTCAAGTATAGTATCTTTTTGTTCACACCAATTAAGAATTTCAGTCCAATCATTTTTGTTTCTATTAAGAGATATCTGTTGAATCCCATAATATATAAGCATTTCTTTACCATAATTTGCCGCAAGAAGTTGATTGTGGTTGCCACTATCATTTATCCATCCTTTAATCTTATCCTGATAATTATCGGTCGTGATATATGCTGTACCTAAATATCCACCCCAACTTATTCCATATAGAAAAAGGTTAATATCTGAACCGTATTTTGAATAAATCAGACTTATTAATTTATCCAAATCATCAACAAATTGTTCTTCTGTCATGGAACTTTTATCAAAGTGCCCCTGTGAAGAACCCGTAGCTCTTTGATCGTAAAAAACCATAGCATAATCGTTTGTTAGGGATTTTACAAACTGACTTTCCTGAATACTACAATGAAATGAACCGCTACCAGCAGGTCCTCCATGGAGATAAATAATTATGGTTTTGGATGCTGTATTCCCTTTTACCCAAACAGGCATGTCGGCTCCGTCGTTTCTTAAAAAGAAAAACTCATCGGCATTAGTTGTCAATTCAAAATCGTTTTCTTCGCAAGCAAAAAGCAGGCAAATTAAGAGCACTGATAATATTTTAAATGGTATTTTCATTTGTTGAAATAATAAAATAATCCAAGATCAATAGTTGGTCGAATAACAAGGGCATGGTTATATGGATACTGAATGAAAAAGCCTGGCTTTAAATACAAACTAAATGGTTTTTTATGATGTAAATTAAAATCGTAACCAAGTCCAAAGGATAAAGGGATCATTAAATTTGATTGTCCTGCCAGATTAACTTTTTCAACATCACCATTATCGCTTACCGTATAAGTATCTCCTTGCAAAAAAGTATGCAAATAACCTATACCGATTAGAAATTCATATTTAAATCCTTTGTTCCGTGTTTTTCTGTATCCAATCTCACTATTTATAAATAATCCTACATGATTGCGTTTATGTATATAACTACCAATGTTTCCTGTGAGAAAATGCTCTTTTCGTTTTGGGATTTCTTTTGAGTTTCTTTTTATTTTAGTTTTATTGGTAATTTTTAGAGAGTATTCTGTTCCAATCTTAATTCCATAATGTGTTAAGCCTTCACCAAAATATGAAATACTTATTCCTTGTATTTTGTTATTAAGCAAAGTTTCCTGAGAGAATACTTGATGAATAGATAAAATAAGAGCTACAAAAAGGAATAATCGAATCATTTTTTAATGTTTAGTCAAAAAAGAAACGATAAATAATAATAATTATTATAGGGTTCGATTTTATGATACTGGATTTTAGCCAACGCATTTGTAAGCACAGTGTGCCTCGAAGAAAGAGGATATATTAACGTTCTTTGACATGCTTTCAATGAGATGGTGGAAGACCCACCGAAGGCGACTTACAGGAGTAGCCTTCAAGCCACTTTATGGTGCTGTTGTCAAAAGCAATGGTG
>DAOWGM010000023.1 GCA_030637515.1 Bacteroidales bacterium | reverse complement strand
CCCACTGTATTTTCAATGGAATTAGAGCTTTGAATAATTCTTTTGCTGAATCAAAATTCCCACAAATATTATCATCAACAAACATGAATTTCTTTCTTTTTGATAAACGAATTTCTTCAACAATTTCTTCAACAGGGCGACGTATAAATCTTCTTTTAAAAAAAACTGAAACCGAACAAAATTCACAATTAAAATTACATCCTCTACCAGACTCAATTAACATGAAAGGGAAATATTTCTTGTTTCCGTATATCGACCTGTCAACTTTTACTTTTGATAAATCAGCTCTGTCTTTTGCTTCATATATTTTTTTAAATGTTCCATTTTCAAAATCAGCAAGTATTTTATGCCACATTTCTTCAGCTTCACCTATCAAAACACAATCGGCGTTTTCAAGAGATTCTTCAGGTAATATCGAAGGATGAAATCCACCCATAATTACTTTTCTTCCTTTATCTCTGAAATGCTTTGAGATTTCATATGCTCGCTTAGCAGTATAGCTTTCTACGGTGATTGCGACTAAATCACAATCTGTATTGTAATCAATATCTTCAATTCTGTCATCAAAGAATTTCTTTTCCCAACTTTCAGGAGTTAATCCACTCAGTGTCGCAATTGTCAGGGGTTCCAGGCTCGTAGTTTTTATCTTCCCATTTTTTATTTTTGAACGATAGTTCTCTTTTTCTCCCATAGAAGGATAAATAAATAAGATTTTCTTTCGTTTAGGATTTTCAGTTGGGAGTTTCATTACTATTAATCAAATTATTTTTATAAATTTAGTAAAATAATTAGTCATAATTTTAATCCTTATGAAACATTCATGCACTAGCGTTCACAACAAGGACATGAATAAACATGAATGTTCCATGGTAATAGAAAGAGATATTTTAAATTTAGAATTATAATTAATTGAAATTCATAATCTTAAATAACGTTTATACTAATGAATAAAGAGTGGAAAGAAAAAGCATCTTTAGATTACACCTTTTTTTATAAAAATATTAAGAATGCAACAGATATTCAAAAAGAGTATTTATTCAAGCTGCTAAAAAAGAATAAGGATACCCAATTTGGGAAATCTCATAGGTTTGAGAAAATAAAATCGATAAAAGACTTTCAAAAGCATATTCCAATAAGAGATTATGAAGACTTTAATCCATGGATGGATGATTTAAAAACCGGAAGGTGGAAAGTATTAACCGATGAAAATGTTTTATTATTTGAACCCACCGGCGGAACCAGCTCAGGCTCAAAACTAATTCCTTATACTCACTCATTAAAAATTGAATTTCAGAAAGCAATAAATGTATGGCTAATGAATATTCTTGAAGAGATGCCTGAAGCTATGGAAGGTACTAATTATTGGTCAATTTCACCGCTTATTCAGCAAAGGCAAAAAGCAATCGGAGGAATACCAATTGGTTTTGATAATGATTATGATTATCTGGGTTGGAGTAAGGAGGATACAGACAAAGTATTTGTTGTGCCAGGTGAAATAAGCAAAATCAGAAATATTAATAATTTCTTTTATGTAACAGCTTTTTTTTTGTTAAAAGCGAAAAATCTATCATTTATTTCAATATGGAATCCTACATTCCTTACTCTTTTAACTGAGACTATTGATAATAATATGGAGAGGTTAATTAAAAATATTAATGATGGAACATTATCATTACCGGAAAATGAAGATGTGTCATTTCTTGAATATTATTTAACACAAGACAAAAACAGAGCGAATGAGATCACACAAATTTTAGAGATTAATTATAAAGAGAGGTTCATCCGTATTTGGGCTAAGCTTAGGATAATCTCATGTTGGGCAGATGCTTCCGCAAAATACTATATAAATGAGTTAAACAACCTGTTCAATGGAGTGTTTATTCAACCAAAGGGACTCTTAGCTACTGAAGGTATAATTACTGTACCATTAATTGAAGCGAAAGGTGCTGTTCCTGCATATACATCTCATTTTTTTGAATTTTTGCCCGGCAACGATAAAACAAATCCAAAATTAATTCATGAACTGGAAAAGAATATTGAATATTCTGTTATTATAACTACAGGTGGAGGTTTATACAGGTATGAGCTAAAAGATAAAATACAAGTTACCGGAAAATACAAAGGACTTCCGGTGATAAAATTTATTGGAAGGAACGAAACACTGGATTTTGTTGGTGAGAAACTTGATGAAACATTTATTGTAAACTCAATTAATAAGCTTAAATCACAATTTGAAATAAATTACAAATTTTTACTTTTTGCACCTGAGATAAATAATAAAACTACAAATTACTCCTTGTATATTGAATGTGATAATATAAATGATTTGACTTGGGAAGAAGCAGAAAGTACACTGGATAAGATTTTATGCAATAATTATTACTATAAGTATGCACGGGATATTAATCAACTTGCTTGTGTAAAAATATATTTTATTCAAGATGGTTTAAAAAAATATACTAAAAGATGTGTTACAGAAGGACAAAAACTTGGAGATATCAAACCTATGGTAATTGATAAGCGTCTGGATTGGAAAGATTATTTCTTACCTTTACATATTGCTCAAATTAAACATTAAAGAACTATGATGCAGTGGGACAGTTTATTATCCGCAAAAAGATTAGGGTTAGAAGATAGAAAAATTGCAAATAATGAAGAAATACGATCTCAATTCCAAAGGGATTACGACAGGATAATTTTTTCATCACCTTTTCGTAGGTTACAAAACAAAACACAGGTTTTTCCTTTACCAGGAAGCATATTTGTTCATAATCGATTAACTCATAGTTTGGAAGTAGCAAGTGTTGGCCGTTCGTTGGCAAATTTAGTTGCTCAGGATCTTAGAAAACGAAATGATATTGAGAATAAAGAAATTTTGAATGAATTAGGATCAATTGTTTCATCTGCATGTTTAGCTCATGATATGGGTAATCCACCATTTGGGCATGCAGGAGAAGAAGCAATTTCGAAATATTTTGCTGAAGGAAATGGCAAGAAGATCAAAAATGTTGTTACCGAAGAAGAATGGAACGACTTAACTCATTTCGAAGGGAATGCAAATGTGTTACGATTATTAACACATCAGTTTAAAGGACGCCGACAGGGAGGTTTTGCGCTTACATATTCTACTTTGGCTGCTCTTTTAAAATATCCTTATGGTACTGATGCTATGTTACATGGCAAAAAGAAGTTTGGATATTTTCAGGCAGAAAAGGAAACTTTTTTGAAAATCGCAGGCGAATTGGATTTAAAGAAAATGAGCGAAGAACCTTTGACTTATGCTCGTCATCCTTTGGTATTTTTAGTTGAGGCTGCTGATGATATATGTTACGAAATAATGGATATTGAAGATGCACATAAACTAAAAATCCTGGATACTAAAACTACTTTCGATTTATTGTTGGGATTTTTTGACTCAAAAGATGATAAGAAGTTTTATGAGAACAAAATTAAAATATTTAAGGAAGTAACTGATATTAATGAGCAAGTGGCGTATTTAAGAGCTTCTGTTATTGGAAAACTCACAAAAGAAACAGCCGATGTGTTTATTAAAAACCATGACCAGATATTGGAAGGTGAATTTAACCAAAGTTTAATAAAAGGTTTGGAAAGTAAAAGCAAGGATGCTTTTGAGATATGTAAAAAAGTTGCTGTAAAGGATATTTATAATCATCGTTCGGTGGTGAAAATCGAATTAACTGGGTTTAATGTGTTGGGAACACTTTTAGATGAATTTATTACTGCAATTTTTAATCCCGATAGCGATTATTCGAAAAAAATACTTTCAATTTTACCTTCGCAATTCAGTGTCGAAGGGCATAATTTTTATAAAAAAGCAATGTCCGTCGTAGATTTTATTTCAGGCATGACAGACTTGTATGCTGTTGATTTGTATAAAGATATAAGAGGGATAAATTTATAGACTGAAAAATAGAAAGAATGAAAAAAAAACTTTCCCAAAGTTTCAAACTTTGGGAAAGTTAATTGTTTAGAAGTATCTGAATATTATTCTACCCTAATTACAGTTTTTGAAATACTATTGCTTCCTGCAATAATTCTAATATGGTATATTCCAAGCTGGCTACCAACTTCATCTGAATTAATTGTTTCGGTGTAATATCCTGCTTTCTGATTGAGTTTTTGAATTGAGTTAACTTTTTTCCCTGAATTATCATAAATTTCAATAATTACATCAGAATCAATTGCAATGGTATAATCGAGTTTAAACTCATTACTAAAAGGATTTGGATAAATTGTAGCATTAAGGTTTTCTGAAACAAGCGAATTGTTTTTGTTATTATTTGGTGTATTATTTTCAGCTTTTGCATAATAAGCCGTACGAATTGTTTTTGTTTCTTTTGATGTTTTACTTTGAATAATTGTTAATAAAGGGTAACGTAAGTCCTGAGAGTACCATTTATACGAAACTGTTGAGCAATTACAGGAATTACTGTTATTATAACATTGTTCCTTTACTGTTTTTATTCTGAATACATTTTTATAAATAATATTTCCCGGGAGAAATAATGTGCCATAAGCATCAGCTTCCAAAATGTAAGTTCCCGAGAAACTTGCTTTATAATTGTTTGCACCTTCAATAGTTCCTGAAAAATCGCCGGTGTAGCTATCTCCATAATTAAACGGGAATACCATTTTTACAAATGGCTTATCGTATTTTGTAATGGTATTGTTTTTTGATACTGTTCCGTATTGCTCAATAATCCCATCAGATGTTTTAAAATAAAACTTGGTTTCAAATTCTTCAAGAACAGTATTGGCATCCGGAATATCGATAGAATTATTGGTTGTGTATGCGCTATACATGTAACTTGTAAGTTGTGATTTAGTTTCAAGATTTGAGAAATTCCAGGTTTGGGTTGCGCCTGCATTACCAGGGTCAACATTGTTGGTTATATTGAAATAATGCTCATCGCCCTCCCTTAAGATGTGTGTATTACTTTTCATTAAGAACTGAGAATACGATGACAAGAAAAATCCAACAAGAACAATTGCTAAGTAAATTTTTTTCATAGGTAGATGTTTTAATGTGTAAAAAATAAAAAGAGATAGGTAAGTTACAAAAAATGAATGTAGAAGTAAAGAGTTTTGAAAATAAAAAATCTTGAAAAGTATAAATTACTCTCTGGTGATAAGTAACATCGTTCTGTCATCATCAAAAGATGATATATTAAAATCTTTAATGAAAGTTTCTTCGAACAGGGTAATATCTAATTTTTTATTTTTTCCGATTTTTTGTAAAACTGTAATCACAGAGTTGGTTGATAACATTTCCTTAGTTTTGGAGTTGTATGTTTCTGTGTAGCCATCGGAAAAAAACAGAAGCTTATCAAATGGTTCTAACTCCATTTCTAACTGATGATATTTTGAATCATCAGAAATACCTAATAACATGCCGGTAATGTTTAACTGGTTTATGCTTTGATCTTTATTTTTATACAGCAATGGTTTCATGGCTCCGGCAGTAGCTATGTTAATACCTTTTTCTTTATGAATTATAATAATAGAGAGAGTTGTGAAAACTTCTGCAATTTGCAGATCATGAGAAATTTGTTTATTCAAATGTTCAATAATTCCTGAAGCCGTTAATTCTGAAGATGGACTATTGTTTAACAAAAAACGAATCGTACTTCGGATATAAGCAAGATAGGCGTTTACGAAAAACCATGCTCCCCATTTTTTACCCATTACATCGCCAAGTATAATAATTTTAAGATCATTCCCGGGATTAGACAATATTTCATAAAAATCACCGCCCGGAATATGTTCGTAGGGTTCATGTATAACTGATATCTGATATTTACCAAAACTTTGTTCTGTTTTACTTTCAAAACGAATTGGTGAATTATCTACAGCCAGTTTAATTGCATTAATATATTTGTTTTTCACTTCAATTTCGCGTGCTATTAATGCATTTATCTGGTGATAAAATAATTTTTTTGGCAAAGATTTTAACACAAAATTACCGACTCCATTATCGATTTGCGCTTCGATTTCGTTAATGTCATTTGCCAGTAGTACAATCGAAAATTCAAGATTCGATGACAGTTTAATTTTGTTAATATCAAATTCACTTATTGCGTTTGAATCGATTAGTAATAACCAGATTTTCAAATTATCAACAATTTTAAAAAGTTCTGTACTATTATATACAGTTTTTACTTTTGCATAAAGCAATTCGGTTTTTAATTGAAAATCGCTATCCTTTGTTGTGCAGTAAATAATTAACCCTTCACGAAGGTTAATGTTATACTCCATATTACTTTTTAGTAGTTCTTTACGTAAAAAGTGTTTTTTGATGTAACTTTTAAGTTTTAAAGCGAGGATTTTTTTATCATAAGGTTTAGTAATAAAATCATCAGCACCGGCAGTTAAGTTTGTTATCCATGTTTTACGTTCATTGACACCTGAAAGAAAAAGAAAAGGAATATTTTTATATTCAGGCATTGCCCGAATATTTTTCACCAATTCATTTCCATCCATTTCGGGCATATATAAATCAGAAATAATTAAATCGAAAATTTCTTCTTG
>DAOWGM010000099.1 GCA_030637515.1 Bacteroidales bacterium | reverse complement strand
GAACCAGTTAAAGGTAAATTAATGTTTATTGTTGCTGCTATTGGCTTGGCAGGAAATCTTATTTCAGTGCTTTTACTTCATAAAGATTCTACGCATAATCTTAATATTAAAGCAGCATATATACATTTAATTGGCGATACTTTATCGTCTGTTGGAGTAATTGTAGGTTCTATAATAATTTATTTTTGGAACGCTTACTGGGTCGATCCTTTTTTAACCGTAATAATTGGTATCGTAATTATTAAAGCCACTTGGGGAATTCTAAAAGAAACAATTGAAATTTTAATGCAAACCAGTCCTTCGGGATTAAAGCTTGATGAAATTAAAATTGAGCTGGAAGAGCATCCCGAAATCAAAAACATCCATCATATTCATTCCTGGAGATTATCCGATAGTATTATACATTTCCAGTGCCATGCAGATGTAAGTAATAATCTTCCGATTAAAGAAATTGACAAAATACGAATCGATTTAGAAAATGTATTGCAGAAAAAATATCAAATAGATCATATTACCATTCAGATGGAGTTGGATACCTGTTCAGAAAAATCGACAATACATAAAACCACTTAATTTTCAGGAGGAAAGAACTTTTTATCGAAATTTATGAGATATAATTTCTCAACTGAGCGAGTAAATGCTGTATATAACCATCGCAAATACTCTTTATCCATCATATCCTCATTAATATAGCCATGATCGAGGTATACATTTTGCCATTGACCTCCTTGAGCTTTATGACACGTTATTGCATATGAGAATTTTACCTGAAGTGCATTAAAAAACTCATCATTTCGTACTCCCTCGTATTGCTTTTTCCTTGTCTTTTTGTCTTTATAATCTTCCAAAACATTATAAAACAACTGCTTATTATCTTCGCTTGTTAATGAAGCAGAATTAATATCAAGTGTATCAAGAATTATTTTACAATCAATTTCAAAATCATCATAATCAATAAAACGTAATACAACATCGGCAAAACGAAAACCATAACGCTCTGTATACTTCTTTATTTTTACTATTTCAGCAATATCACCATTTGCAATAAAATCAATCTTATCATTATCATCGATCCAGAAATAATTATTTTTTACGACCATTAAATAATCACCAGCTTCTATCTCCTCTTCTCGCCATAAAATTTGGCTCCGTATTCCTTTATTAAATTGATTTGCTCTTTTGTTAGAACGCGTAATAATCATAGTTCCTTCATATCCCGATTTGTTATAAGAATCTGCTATAGATTCAATTAAGTCACTTCCAGCTATCTTTTCTATATCAGTAACGTTATTAAGATTAAGTTTTGGAAAATCATTGCAATTATTCGCAATTAAATTCCGTATCTCTGTTGCATTGGCTAAAACTCCTGATTCTTGATCTTGTCTAACGACCTCTTTTAAATCATAAGATATAACAGGGAAACCGTAATGTGCAAGCTCCTTTGTATCTAATGCCGGACTTATTGCAATTCCAACAGGAGGTAATTGAGCTGTATCGCCAATTAAAATTAATTTACATTTCTTATTGTTATACACATATTTAATCAAGTCATCAAGTAATCTTCCCGATCCAAAAACTGATATATCATTACTATTATTTGAGATCATGGAAGCCTCATCAACAATAAAAAAAGTATCAGAGTGAAGATTTGCATCCAAAACAAAAACACCAAAACCGTCTTTAGAAGATTTTTGTCGATAAATTTTTTTATGAATTGTATATGCGTTTTTCTTTGAATAAGACGACAATACTTTAGCTGCCCGACCTGTTGGTGCAAGAAGGACCGATTTAATCCGAAGCTTTTTAAAAGCATTAACCAGAGCACTCATAACAGTAGTCTTTCCGGTACCTGCATAGCCTTTTACCAAAAATATTTTATCAGGATTTTCATCTAAGATAAACTTAGATAATCCATCAATTAAATCATCCTGACCCTTAGTGGGTTTATGATTTAATTTTTCCAGAATTATACTTTTAATGTGATCCTTTAACATTTTATGTAAAATAATGTATGATATAAATTTAAAATTTAATTTTTTCTTATAAATTTGCAAGCAAACATATAAAATTAAACTAAGCAAAATGAAAAAAATAATTCAAATCGCATTAGCAATAACAATTGTTGTTTTAGCATACTTAATTTGGGAAAGCATTCAGACTCCTATTCGTTTTAACAAAGAAAAGGATACTCGTTATGCTGAAACTATTCAAAAATTAAAAGATATCAGAACAGCACAAACTGCTTATAAAGATGAGTACGGAAGATTTACTGGCAGCTTTGATACGCTGATATATTTTATCAAAAATGATTCAATGAAGCTTGTAAGAGCAGAAAAAAGTCTTTCTGATGAGTTAATAGCAATGGGTTGGACTGAAGAGATTGCAGTAAAAGAAGGATTAATTATTCGTGATACTATGCGTATAGCAATAATGGATACTTTATTTAAGAGTGCCGATTTCAATGCTGATTTATTATGGAAGGTTCCTTTTACTGAAGATGCTTCTTTTGAACTGGCAATTGCAACATTAAGGGTTTCGAACTTAGATGTTAATGTATTTGAAGCAAAAATTCATAATGATATTCTTCTTCACGGAATGGATCGTCAGTTAGTTATTAATTTGAATGATAGAATGAAGAATCAAAACAATTTCCCTGGAGTAAAAGTTGGTGACATTGTTGAGCCAAATAATAATTCCGGAAACTGGGAATAAGATAATACACATATGCAAGAATTTGCTTTTGTTGATGAAACATTAGATTTAAATTTAACTCTATCATATAAATTGTCCATTCAGGTTAGCCTGAGTGGACTTTCTTTTAGCATACTCGATCCGGTAAGAAACAAGTTTATTGCATTATCGCACAAAAACTTCGAAAAGAATTTACTACTGGATGATTTACAAAGTATAGTTGAGAACTATATTGACAACAACGAATTGCTAAATAAAGAATATAAGAGTACAAGAATAATTTGGCAATCGATTAAAAGTACTTTAATCCCTGAAAAATATTTTGACGATAAAAATCTGAAAAAACATTTTGAGATAAATCACAAACTTGACGATCTGGATGAAATTCATTTTAAGAAACTAAAATATTCTGATTCGTATAGTGTTTTTGCAATACCAAATCAGTTGGCAGGCATTTTAAGCCGAAAATTTAAAGGGGCCTCATTTTACAACCAACAAATTCCTTTTACAAATACTGTTTTGTTTAAGCATCATTCAGAATCAAAAAAAATATTTGTAAACATTAACGTTGATTTTATTGATATTGCCATTTCTCAAAAAGGCAAGCTGCAATTTTACAATGCTTTTAATTTTAAAACAGATAATGACATTCTGTACTTTATAATAAATGTATACGAACAACAAGATTTAAATACAGAACTTACAGAATTAGTTATTAGCGGCATAAAAGATAAAAAATCGGAATTTTATACTATGCTCACAGATTTTATAGCACATATTAAATTTGAGAAATTACCCGATGAATTTACTTACAGTTATACCTTTGGTAAAATTCCGGAACACACATTTTCTAATTTATTTAACCTGCAACTATGCGAATAGTTAGCGGAATATTAAAAGGAAGGCGTATAAAACCTCCTAAAAATTTTAAAGCACGTCCAACAACGGATTTTGCAAAAGAAAATCTGTTCAATATTCTGAGTAATACTTTTAATTTTGAGGATTTATCGGTTTTAGATTTATTTTCAGGAACCGGAAGTATCTCATATGAATTTGCATCGCGCGAATGTGTAAAAGTTATTTCTGTAGAAAGTAATTTCAGGCACCAGGCTTTTATTAGGAGCACCATACAAGAGCTTGGATTAACTCAGATAAAAACGTATAAATCAGACGCCCTTAGATACGTAAAATCGTGTAGAGAGAAATTTGATATTGTTTTTGCCGATCCTCCGTATGATTTAAAAGAAATTGAAGCAATCCCTGATTTTATTTTTAAGCATAATGTTTTAAAAGAAAACGGATGGTTAATTGTTGAACATGGCGATAAAACCAATTTTAGCAAACATAAAGACTTTAAAGAAATAAGAAATTACGGAGGTGTAAACTTCAGTATTTTTGTGAATTACGAGGATAGCTAAAAAAGAATACTATTTTTTCTAAAAATTTCTTTAAAAATCTTTGGTGAATAAAAAATATAAACTATTTTTGCATCTCAATTAAACAACGGTTTGGTAGTTCAGTTGGTTAGAATGCCTGCCTGTCACGCAGGAGGTCGCGAGTTCGAGTCTCGTCCAGACCGCAAAAAAGGAAGCATTTAGCTTCCTTTTTTCATTTAATATATTTCATAGAACATTTCAATTAACATTAATAATTATCCTCTTGTGAGAATCTGAAGGTTTTCTTATAGATTAATCTTAAGCGAAACGAGTTCGAGTCTCACTTGTCTTGCCTCGCCTTAGGCGAGGTCCAGACCGCAAAAAGCCTCTCATTTTATGAGAGGCCTTTTTTATTATTATAATAATAACAGATTAATCTTTTACACAACGAACAGATTTACCATTATTTCTAGCCTCATCATCAAAATATACAGAACATGAACCATCATAAATAGCAATATTTATTGCAGTGGTTCCTCCACCGTAAGTAGACCAAAAATGAGCTATATAATTCAATTGATTGAAACTTCCATCATTCCAACGAACACCACTTCCCAATGCACTAAAACCACTCTCATTTGTTGCACAAGTATTTGATTCACTCCAATGATCTATTCCAGACTCTTTCATCTTTTCACCAGCAACAGAATTCCCCCCAAGATAATCTCTTAATTCAAGCCATTCCAAATAGCTTGGAATATGCCAACCATCGGGACAAACTCCTTGTATTCCACTTGGATTAGTGTTACTACTTATATTTCCATTCAATGCGGCTGTCCAAGTATATAAAACTCCATAAATATCAGCATTTGAAATAGAATTATTATCATTTGTAAAACTTAAATTAAGCAACAAACAAATAGCTACCCAAAGAAATGCAAATCCAAATGCCGTTAATGTTGCTTTACACAGATTAAGACAAAAATGTAATTTTGAAACAACAATGGATTTGAAAAAATTTATTGAAGAGTTTTAAAACTTTTAATGAATTATTTGAACAAATTATAACTTGTCGAGAATACTAAAAGGGGCTATCTAAAAAACTGGAAAGTTGTTCATACTTCGAGATTCTTCGACAGGCTCAGAATGACATTACTCAGTGTGACAAGATAATAATATTCATCGAGTCATGCTGAGCCTGCCTTTCGCAGGCAGGCTTGTCGAAGCATTTTTTCAGTTTTAATTGTTTTTAAACAGCCTATCGCATTAGATTTCACCATCTATAGAAATCATTCTTTTAATTTCATCTTTTTGGACACCAATTAAAAGTGGCTGTTTTACATCTGGCATAACCATTACATCGTAAAGTTCCCGAACCATTCCTTCGAGACGCAAGTACTCAACAACATCACCGGTATTTATATTTATCACTTGTAATCCACAAGTTGGATCTGCTCCTTTCTCAGTAAGATTATTATCCAACTGTAATCCTTCGAAAGTTTTGTTTTCTCTGTTTTTAGATAATCCAACAATGGCATAATCACCTATAAATGTTAATCCACGTAAAAAGCCCGGGCAAAACGTAAGTCTTACAAATTCTTTGGTTTCCATATCTACATATCCAAAATACCCTGTCCCTGCTTCCAGCAACCATAATTTATCACGATAGATTCTTGGCGAATGTGGCATAGATAAACCAGCACATACCACTTCATTTGTTCTAACATCAATTACCATTCCTCCTGCATCACGGAATTTTCTCCAACCATCAATTACATCACTTTTTCCTACTAAAGTAACGTAAGCTGGCTCATTATTTTCTGCTGCCAGTCCATTTAAGTGACATCTGTCTTCAGCTGCTAATTTTGTAATAAAGTCAGGCTTCCATAAAGACTTAAAACTTTTACTTTCACTTATTGTCGATAAGCAATTGAATAGTGTATTAACAAAAATAGGTTTCCCATCTTTACCTACTATCATATCATGAACATCTATATCGCCTGTTGTATAAGCCATTTGTGGAATATATACTTTATCATAGCCCTGGTAATTTTGACCATCCAGCAATGAATTTTCAAATTTCCAGATTTGAAAAATAGAGCTCATCCATACAGAATCATCATTTTTAGCTAATCCCATACATCGTGGGAATGTGCGTTCTGTAATTTTTACTTTTCCGGTATTATCACTACCCACCATAAATATTTTCCCTACCTGGTAAGTCGTAAAAGCAATACTACCATTTACTGATTTCAACCAAGACCCAAAGTTTCTTGAAGTTTCTATTTCTAATTTTTTTTCTGTTGACATATCTTTTTCATTGTTTTACCGATTGTAATGTAATCATTTTTCTATTACTTAGAATCTTTAATTAGATCAAAAATTTGTTCTACTTCTATCTCTGAAATTCCAAGTATAATTCTTGTTTCCTTAAATGAATATCCCAGTTTTAATATCAATACTGTATATTTCTGCACTGTATTCAGGTTAGAAAATTGTTCATCAATTTCCTTTAGTAATTTTTCATTATCTGAAACAATCATATCCAGAATAACTTTAATATTTTCTTTTGTTATTTTACTTGGTGCCATAATACAATTTCTTTTACTTTATTGTTTCTGAATCCTCTTTAAATTCTCATTTTGTTAACCATGTGTTAGTTTGTATTATAACCCAAGAATATGTACTTGCACCAGTTTTCATACAAACTTCCACGTATGAATTATTAGCATCTTCTCTATATCTGAAAGTTCCTACTTTATCTGCACTAGCAGCGTCACTATCATTCCCAACTTGAATTCCTCCTTGTACCTGTAACTTTGATTTAGGAGTATCCGTACCAATACCAACATTTCCATCAGTACTTAATATCAATCTATTAAAACCATTTTCGTCTCTGAAAAGTAGTTTTCCTGCTCCTTCACTGTTGCCGCTGCCTGTAGATATCAATGACCAGTATGCTCCAGTTAAGTTTCCAATATCCAGCCATGTTCCATTTATATTAGAACTTGAAATAGCAGCAGCTATCTTGAGTGTAGTTAAAACTTCAAAAGCTCCAGAAGGATCGATAATACCAATTCCCACATTACCTGAGTTGTAGTAAAGATAACCACCATTTTCGGTCCATGCAGAACCTCCTGCTGCCGCTTGCCAGTTTGCATTACCATTAGCATCAGAAGTAAGCACATATCCTGAACTGGCATCAGATTCCAATTTTAAACCAGAAGTAGTTAAGCTTCCGGCCAATGTCATATCTCCATTTTTTTGTAAAGTTAGTGCGTTGCTACGAGTAGACATATCACCATTACCTACCACAAGAATATTATCAGAGCTATTCCAACTAGTGGTATTTCCAGTACTTATTACATTATATCGCCCCATAACTATTTCAGAATAGTCATTAGCCCAGAGTCCTTTTCCGCCCAGTACAACAGAATAATCTGCTTCAGACAAATTGAAATTACCTCCAGCAATAACTGAATTATCACCCAAAGAAGTTAAATTTACACCTCCAAGTGTAACTGAACCAACACCTTCTACTGCATTATATGTACCTCCCAAAACAGCAGAAAACTGCGCATCACTATAAGCAAAATTATAATCTCCTCCTGCTACTATTGAAGACTTACCTTCTGCTCCATTATAACTACCTCCAAGAGTAACAGACCATTTATTGCTAGCTACATTATTTTCTCCACCTATTGCCATAGCAGCATGTTCTGTAGCGGTATTCCTTAATCCAAAAGTAGAAGAGAATGGAGCAGAGGCCGTACTTAATGCACCAAATGCCAATGCACTTCTTCCACTAGCTACAGTACCAGGTCCAATAGCAAGGGAATTATCAGCAATAGCAACTGGTCCACTAGCATCAACTGTATCTGTTCCATCAGGGAATTCGTAAATAAAGTTCCTAAAACCGGAACCAATTGCCACAGCATTAATACCTGTTGCAATTGCCGAATCACCTACTGCAAATGAATTTTCACCCAAGGCTTGTGCCTCATAACCAAATGCAAATGCACCTTCTGAAGTATCTGTACCGGCCACTGAGTTGTACCCGATGGCTATTGAATAATCTCCTCGAGAAATTGATTTATAGCCCATAGCTTGTGAATAATTCCCGATTGCTTTTGATTCAAAACCCGTAGTAAATGAATTCAAACCAACGCTGTCAGGAGATTCTACGATTACTCTTCCCGTTAAAAAAGCTTCTTTATTAGGATACCAGAATATTCGTGCCTCGCTATCAATTGTTTCTACTTCCTTATTACCAGAAATATTAAAATAATCCTGCACACCAGATTTGGTAGGACTACGACCACTTACCGCAAAACCGCCAACTCTACCCTTACTTAATGTAGTGTCGCTTACATAAATCCGTGTACTATCCTGTGTAACTAACAGATATTCATTTTTTGTTCCTTTTGTAGGAGATCTTCCGCTAACTGCAAATCCGCCGACTCTACCTTTGCTTTGTATGGTGTCGTTTACATAAATACGTGTACTGTCAGGTGTTACTCTGAAAATATCTGTTTCCTCTGCTTTTGTCGGACTGCGACCACTTACTGCAAATCCGCCAACAGTTCCTTTCGTAGCTTCTTCAACTATTACTTTAACACCATCGGGAAAAACCACAAAAACCGGATTACCTTCAGCGTCTTTTACTACAAACAAGGTGTCAGTACCGGCATATACATTATCGGAACCAAGATTCGATGCCGAAGCTGCATGCATAGCAAAAGGAACTGATAACAACTGAAATACTCCCATGTCTGTTAAACCTGAACCTGCATCAACTTTCACCTGAATAAATTTGTCGTTTACTGCCCAATTGATTTCAGAAAAAGTGCCAAGATCAACAGTTCCTGTTCCGACAAACAAATTTACCAAACCATAAGAATTGGTAGTTTTAGTATGGGTTTCAGTATATAATATTGTTCCATCAGATTGTATGTCTCTAATAGATATTTCAATATCTACAGACTGATCTGAAATAAGTTCTCCGCTACTGCTCCGGAGTACTGCCTGATAATTAAATTTTTCAGGAGCTTGTCCAAAAGTTGAAGCAATATTTGCTACAATAAAAACGAATACTAAAAATCTCTTTCTCATAATTATTAAATTTTTAATTTTGACTGGAAACGAGTATTTACACATATGTCTTTGCATTAACTTCATTAAAAATTGATTTGAATTACATGACATGACAAATTTAACGAGAAGCTTACAAAAGTGTAATAAGAAAAACATTACAAAACATTACATATTAACAAAAACACTATTACATTACATTAGCATACATATTTTAACATACTGTATTACTGACACATAATCTAATATATTGCTAAAAGTTGGAAAACTCAGTTTATATTATTTAATTAGAGCTATCTAATATTAAAATTTGTAACAATTGAAGACTTTAAAAAAACTAATTCAAAGGTTAGATTCCATTTGTGTGATAGATGAAGGTGTTGCACCAACTTTTAACAAACTGAATACGGTCGCTTTTATTGGTGTTATTTTATATGTTGTATGTATTAATTTTATTTTAGGATTCAACAGAATTGTTGTAATTACAGCTATTGTGCCATTTATCGGTTTTATATTGGGATATTATTTAAATTATAAAAAGCTATATGGATTAGGATTATTAATTGTAGCTGTTGTATCGTTCTTTCATGAATCCATTGTAGTTTATTCTTACGATGTACAGTATTTAGAAATCGCTTATTTATTTATTGTTATTATCCCTGTATTTCCACTTGATAATTTGAATCTGTTAAGAATACTCTATATAACTGGCTATATTGGTTTTCTTTTATTTGGATTTCATTTCAATAACTATAATCTAATTGAAATTATACAATGGCCTAAATCGATCCTGATTTATTTTATATTAATGAATACTGTATTCATTGTGCTTTACCAGTTTTTAATTTCATATAAAAAAACTGGCTTAAAAAACAGACTGGAAATATTATCAAAAAACAATGAAATACAGGAACAAAATGACTTATTACAGCTGAACACAAAAATGATTATTCAATTTGAACATGAGAAACATGCGTTAGAATTATCAAATAAGCAAAAAGATCTGGAACTGTTGAATATCAATAATCAGTTAAAAATTAAAATGAAAGATGATCTGATAAAGGATTTGCAAATAATTAAAAAAAGTAAATCAGATACAGGCTCTGGTATTCAATCAATTATAAATAAATTAAAACATCAAATAGAAGAAGAATCTAAAATTGATTTACTGCAAAAAAATGTAGATGAAGTAGGTTCTGATTTTAATAATAGAATAAAACAACAATTCCCGGATCTTTCAGTATCAGAAATTGAATTGCTGTCCTTTATTAAACTTAAACTAAACAACAAACAAATTGCTATTCAACGAAATACAAGTCCAAATACTATTAATGTTGCGCTACACAGATTAAGACAAAAATGTAATTTTGAAACAACAATGGATTTGAAATCTTTTATTGAAGAGCTTTAAGACTCATTATCAGCTATTTGTAAATTCACTTATCGTCCAGACCGCTAAAAAAGTTATAATTATTAATTTAAGTTTGAATGAATATAATTTAATGCTTTTGTAATTAAAATTCAGAATAAATAGTATTTGGAGTTATTCTCATTGTATGTGAAATATACTATATTTGTTCTAAACAAGATTCACAAATCAAGCAAACGTTATATTCAAATAGGATGATTTGATTTTAATAAATCTTAATATATTTCTATGAGATTTTTTTCACAATTACTAAATAACAGAGCTACTACTTCACTAATTAGAATAGAAATCATTTTAATTATATTTACAATTTTTTATTTAGGAACTGCGAGTAATCTTTTATCACAAAATACAACCATAGACAGCCTTTTAATAGAACTGCATAATGCTAAAGAAAACACAACTAAAGTAAATCTTTTAGTTGATATTTCAGATAAAATAATACAAAGCCACCCTGATTCCGCTATAAAATATGCAGAAAGGGGTGTAGAACTGGCAAAAAATATAAACTATAAAAAAGGTCTGGCAAACTGTTTTAATATTATCGGGATAGTTAATACTAAGCAAGGTAACTACTTACTTTCAATTAAAAGCCATAAAAATGCTTTAAAAATATTTGAAGAAATTGGGGACAAGAATGGAATGTGCGTGTGTTATAATAATATTGGCATCATTCATTATAAGCAAGGAAATTATCTATCTTCAATAGAATATTTTCAAAAATCTCTGAGTGCATTTAAAGAAATAGGAAACAAAAAGGGAATGAGAGATTGTTACAATAACATTGGAATTATACACTCTTTTCAAGACAATTATACCCTTTCATTAGAATATTACAATAAAGCCTTAGATATATCTTCTGAAATTAATGACAAGAGTTCTATTAGCAGGCATTACAATAACATTGGAGCTATTTATGAAGCGCTTGGTGATAATATTTTAGCATTGGACTATTTTCAAAAATCATTAAAAATAAAAAAAGAATTAGGTGACAAAATAGGAATAGCAGCATCTTATAATAATATTGGATGTGTATACAGTAATTTGATGAATTATCCACTTGCTCTTGAATATTTTCAAAAATCATTAAAAATAAATGAAAAACTCCAGATAAAGAGAGTTATTTCTGCAACATTAAGTGATATTGCAAAAACATACATTTCGTTTGCAACAACTATAGAAAACAAAAAAGAAAGAATTGGAAAGTATAATCAAGCAATTGTTTATGCAAAAAAATCTCTTAAAATTGGAAAAGAAATTGGAGCATTAAATGAAGAACGGATAGCATGCAAACATCTTTATATTGCTTACAAAGGACTAAACAATTATAGAAAAGCATTCGAATACCAGGATTTGTTTATGACTGTAAAAAACAGCATCTATAGTATTGAAAAGATGAATAAAATAGAAAGCCTTGAAGCAAAATACCAAGCAGAAAAAAACCAATTACAAATAGAAAATCTTGAAAATGAAACTCAGCTTAAATCAATAAATATTCAAAAACAAAGGGTCATTATTAAATTATTAATAATTGGTTCCATCCTGATTTTAGCATTTGCTGTATTATTTTACTATCAAAAGCTAATACAAATAAGAACAAATAAAGAGCTTGTAAAAAAGAATATGGAAATTGTTCATTCGGAAGAATTACTTAGCGAAGATAATCAGTTATTAACAAATGAATCTGAAAGGTTTCTTAGCAGATTTTTTATAAAAAAATCGAAAGATGAACCACAAATAACATGGTTACAAAAAGAAAAACTTTTTAATGATTTTATTAACTTACTTGATAAAGAAAAATATTATTTAAATCAAGACCTGACTCTTCAAAAAATTTCTAATGAATTAAATTCGAACAGAACATATTTATCAAAAGCTGTTAAGGCTTGCTCTGGTAGAGGGGTTAATAGCATTGTAAATGAATATAGAGTTAAAGAAGCAAGAAGATTGCTTTCCGATTCAAAGAATTTAACTTTAACAATTGAACATATTGGTAAAAAAGCCGGTTTTAAATCAAAACCAACTTTTTATAATGCATTTAAAAAAATAACAGGTGTTACTCCTTCGTTTTTTCTTAAAACCATTAGAAAAGATTTCCGCAACCCACAACTTGATTGAGCTTATTTGTAACTATGTTTTATTAATATTGAGAAAAACACCTATTTCCTAAACCTGCAATAAGTTAAATTTGTACAATCTTAACAATTTACATTTTTATTACAAATCCGTAAAGCTTAAATTAGTATAATGCTTCTATTATTGAATTCAAACTAATTTATAATGGAATATTATAAAGTTAAGATGATTAAATTTCTTTTATTTATACCTGCTTTTTTAATGCTTTATTCACATAATTACACTTAAAAAAATAAACAGATATGGAAACAATTAAAATCTTATCAAGTTATAACAATCCATCTGTAATTTTAGATCCTAAAAATGATAGATTTGAAATTAAAGGGAGATCTATACCGGAAAATGCAAAAAAATTCTATGATCCAATTATTGATTGGTTAGAATTATATTCCAGGTCGCCAAATCAAAGAACAGAATTCTTGTTTCATTTAGAATTATTAAATTCCACAACAACAAAACTATTCACCACATTATTAAAAAAACTGGAGCTGGCGGCAAAAAATTCTGACGTTAAAATTCTATGGTTATATGATGAAGAAGATGAAGATAATAAGGAAATTGGTGAAGATTTAAAAGAAACCGTTGATATCCCATTTAAATTGATTCCAGTATAGAATGAATCAAATATAAATATTGTATTGGCACACCTACTCGAAAATCGTTATAACAAGCAAATATTCAATAAGTATAAGATAGGAAATTCATTAAATATAGCTGTATATTTTATCGTCCAGACCGCTTAAAAAGTTAAAAACCCTTGATTCTTCAAGGGTTTTTTATTTCTGTGTTGCATTTGTGTTGCACTGTAATTAAGCTTACTTATATTTATTTAATATTACAACCAAACTTCTTTATTATCCTTCACAAATTGATCAAATAATATTGGTTTTCTTCCTAATAGCTGCTCTATTGAATTGCTTGTTTCTTCAGCTAATCCCATTGCAATATTTTGATTTAAGTTTATCATTAAATCTATTGCAAATTTTGGAAATTGTAAATCTTCTAATGCTTTTTCAACATCTGAATCTGCTATTGCCACGTAATTAGCATCTTTGCTTAAAATTGAATTCATTTTAGCAATTGCTTCTGTATAACTTAAACTTTCACTTCCTGTAACTACAAATTCTTTTCCTTTATACTTTTCAGGATTCATTAATAGTTCTACGTTGACAGCAGCAACATCTCGTACATCAGTCCAGCTTACTTTACCATTAGCAGATGATTGATATATATTACCATTTTTGTAATCTTCAGCAAAAAAGTTTACAAAATTCTGCATAAAAAATGATGGCTTAGATATTGAATAATCAATACCACTTTCTCTTAGACTTTTATCGGTTGATGCAAGTAGTTTGTTTATTGCTAATGTCGAATTTTCATCAGCAAGGGACCCACTTGAACGAACAATGTGTTTTACACCGCTTTTTTTTGCTGCATCAATAATATTTTCTCCCCATTTAACCATATCAGTGTGATTTGGCAATACCATAAATAGTGTTGTTATGCCTTGCATTGCTTTTTCCAAGCTGTCTTTATCTGCGAAATCTGCGTTTACAGTTTCAACACCTTCTATTGCTTCGCGGTTATTTATTCCTGCAACAAAATTAGCATTTTTTGCTTTTAATACTTCGATGATTCCTCTTCCGATATTACCGGTTGCTCCTGTAACTAAAATCTTGTTTTCCATATTCTTCATTATTTATAAATTAGTATTCTAAATCAAAAATTCAACGATACAAAACTATAGTGATTTGTAGACGAAGTATTGCAAATGATTGAGTTATTATTGCAAATTATTTTTTTCTTTCTAATTTGATATTTTTTAATGAAATTTGCTTCAGCTAATAAACTTCATTTATAAAATAAACTTATAGATCTTCTTATGGTACTCGAACAAAAAATAAGTTCTGATGGAGAATGTCCATTAACGGTTTCAGATAATCTCAAGATTGATGTATCAAGTTATAAAATAGAATTTGATGATGTAATTTTAAGACACGGGAGTATTTCTGGTTTTAATGCAAAAAATTTAGTTGCTTCATATCATACTTTTATAATGAATGTAAGCGAAAATGATATAAACTGGGAAATATATGAAAAAGATGGTTCTAAAAGAAAATTAACAATGAAACCAAATCATATCATCTTTAATCCTGCAAACAATCCTGTTTCCAGATATACGGAAGACTATTATGAATTTATTATAATATACATTGAGCCTGATAAGATGATTTCTTCAGCAAAAACTGTTGAAAATGATATAACTTACAAAGAACTTTACAATATTGATGATCCTCATTTACAGCATATAATGCAGCTTTTATTATCGGAAGTAAGAATGGAAAATCAAAATGGGAAATTATTTATAGAAAATTTAATTTCTTTACTTTCTATGCATTTTATTAAAAACTATACTGTTTCGAATTCGGATTTAGTAAACAATATAGAGGGTTTGACACAGGGCGAATATGAAAAAACTCTTAATTATATCGAAGATAATATGTCTGATGTTATAAAGTTAGAAGATTTGGCAGAAAGTATAGGTTTAGATAAATTTAATTTAATCAGGAAATTCAAATCATCTGTAAATATTACTCCGTACAAATTTATATTGCAGAGGAAGTTAGAAAGGAGTAAAATTTTATTACAAGAATTCAAATATACTTTAACAGATATTACATATATGTTGAATTTTTCAAACCAATCACATTTCTCAAATTCTTTTAAAAATGCATATGGTCTGACTCCAAATGAGTTTAGAAAAACGTTTTAAAAGGATTAAGTAAAAAATAATCCAAGACAAATTCAATCATCTTCAACCATCATATTTGTAAGTTTCTGAGCTACGGGACCAAAAACCAGAGAAGTAGGAAATGCGATAGTAAACGCCATAGCAAAAGATTTTGCCCAACGCAGAAAAAATCCATCATCCAGACCAGTTAATATCATTACAAAAATTAATGATATAAATAACCCCAAACTCATCGACATTATTAATGTAAATATGATTTGTGTGTATTTTTTTGGCAGTTTCATTTTATTTAGTCTTTTACTATTAATGTTTTCTTACCGTCTTCAAAAGTTTTGAATGTAGTTCTCCATTTTAAAGTTGTGGTATCATAAAATTTAATTTCGCCGTTCACATCATAAGCACGACCTGTCCAATTGTCCCAACCACTATTCCATATTGTTGTGAGAGTATTATTATTCATATCAATAATATTTTTACCGAACCTGTGTGAACCAAGGTCATTTTCACCTTCCATATTTCCGGCTTCATCAATATAAGTGATATATATTCGTCCGTTGTAATAATCCCCACTTATTGTTTTGTCACTTATTCTTTCTTTTAATTCTTCGCCTGATAATTGTTTATATCCTTTTTCAATTATCATTGTTTCTGTTGTATTAAAATTGGGATTTCTCATTTTTATTTTTTTATTATTTCAAAGCTAAGTCGCTTAGCGGTTTTTTTAACAAACTAATATGCAGATTAATGACTTTCTGCTTTTTATAGAATTACTCGCTTAGCGACTTTTTGGAGTTCCCTCAAATTTTACAACCAAACATTTTTATTGTCAGTTACAAATTGTTTGAATGCAATTGGTTTTCTTCTTAGAACCATTTCAACGGTATCAGTGGTTTCAACAAAGTGCCCTTGTTTGATACTATCATTCAAGCTTATCAGTAAATCAATAATGAATTGAGGAAAGTGCATATCTGCCATTGCTTTACTTGCAGCTTCATTAGGAATTGCAACATATTTCGTTTCTTTTCCGAGAACTTCATTCATTAGATTAATTACTTCCTCGTAATTCAAGCTTTCACTACCTGTTATGATTAATGTTTGATTCAGGTATTTTTTCGGATTTAGTAATACTTCAACATTTACGGCTGCAATATCTCTTACGTCTATCCAACTTATTTTAGAGTCGCCGGCAGCTTGATAAATTGTTCCGCTTTTATAATCGGATACCAAACTCGTGCTGAAATTCTGCATAAAAGACGAGGGTGCAGTAATTGTATAATTTACTCCGCTTTCTTTAAGGTATTTGTCAGTTGTTCCGAGACGCTTTTCAATTAATAAATCTGAATTAATATCAGCAAGTGAAGCACTTGAACGAACGATATGATTTACTCCAATTTCTTTTGCAATATCAATCACATTCTCACCCCATTTAAGACTTTCCGGATGACTTGGTGATAGCATAAAAAGTGTTGTTATGCCTTGCATTGCTTTTTTCAAACTGCTTTTATCTGCAAAGTCTGCTTTTACAGTTTCAACACCTTCTATTGCTTCTCCGCTTGTTGTTCCTACTACAAAATTTGCATTTTTAGTTTTTAATAATTTAATGATTTCTATACCGATATTTCCGGTAGCTCCTGTTACTAAAATTTTGTTTTCCATTTCATTACGTTTTAAATTGTTTTCTTAATTGACGATACAAAAGTAAAGCGCAGTGATAGTTTAAAATGGAAACGAATCAAGGGGATATAGATTAATTTAGAGACTTTTCACTGATTTTCGAAAATCAGAAGGGGAAAGTTTGGTTTTTCTTTTAAATAAACGTGAAAAATAGTTCGGATATTCAAATCCGAGAGCATATGAGATTTCTGATACGGTTTGGTCTGATGTAGAAAGTAATCTTTTTGCTTCTTCAATTACATAATCGTGAATTATATTTAGTGCAGATTTTCCGGTATGATGTCTTATTGTGTCACTTAAATAGTTTGGTGTAACATTTAATTTTTCAGAAAAAAACAATAAAGTGGGCTGGTTATTTGAATTTTCTTTACCTGTGTAATACATTCTCAGCTGTTTAAAAAAATCACTTGAAAGCTGATTGCACATTGTTTTACGCGTATTAAACTGGCGAGAGTAAAATCTTTCTGAGATATTTAATAATGTACTTATGTATGATAAGACTATCAGAATTGAAAAATCATCTTTCTTATTATTTAATTCATTCCATGCCT
>DAOWGM010000008.1 GCA_030637515.1 Bacteroidales bacterium | reverse complement strand
TTTGAACAGCAAAAATAGAACAAATAGCAATTTAATAATAATACTAGGTTGATTTATTTAATCTTAGTATCATGTTAATATATAAAAACGCAATAATTATGATAAAAGAAATAAGAAGTTTTACTTTGTATTTGGTTTAAATTAAACACATAAAAGAAATTGAATCAGATAAAAAAACTTGCCGGACAAACTCTTGTTTATGGTTTGAGTACTATGTTAGGAAGGTTTTTGAATTATTTACTGGTAATAGTTCATACCGCTGCATTAAAACCTTTTTTCTATGGAAAGCTCACTTTCTTTTATAGCAGTACGGCTATTTTTCTTGCCTTATTAACTTTTGGGATGGAAACTGGTTTTTTTCGTTTCGCCAGTAAAAAAGAAGAGGATTACAACAAGGTTTTAGGAACAAGTTTGTTTACAATTGTTTTCACAAGCTTCATTTTTATTCTAAGTTCATTTATTTTAAGAAATAATTGGCAAGCTTATTTTGAAATTGATAACTATAGATTAATCCTATATTTCGTATTAATTATTTCTTTCGATGTACTTAGCGCAATTCCTTTTGCTAAACTACGAATTGACGAACGTCCCATAAAGTTTATGCTTATCAAGTTAACGGGTATTGCAATAAATATTTTTATAAATCTATTTTACCTTGTTTTATGCAGAAAGTTGTATGAAATCGGAAGTGAAAGCCTCTTCGCAAAAATATATAATCTGCAATTAGCTTTAGACTATGTTCTTATTGCAAATTTAGTAGGTAGCGGAATAACATTATTAATATTACTTCCTGAGATAATTAAGGTAAAACCACAGTTTGATTTTACATTATTAAAAAGATTATTCAGATATTCATTTCCGATTTTACTAATAGGTTTAGCAGGGCAGTTAAACGATCAAATCGATAAAATACTTATTCCTAAACTAATTAATGATCCTAACCCAATGGCTCAGTTAGGAATTTATGGAGCAAACTTTAAGCTATCAGTTTTAATGGTGTTGTTTATTCAGATGTTTCGTTACGCCGCGGAGCCCTTTTTCTTTAAAAACTCAGAAAGTGCCGACGCAAAAAAACTTTATTCTGAAGTAATGAATTACTTTGTCATTTTTGGTTTAATTATTTTCCTTGGAGTAATGTTTTATATTGATATTTTTAAATATTTTATTGATAAAGAATTCTGGGAAGCATTATATGTTGTGCCAATATTATTAATTGCGAAACTCATTTTCGGAATATTATTTAGCCTTTCAATTTGGTATAAAGTAAGCGATAAAACATATTATGGTATTTTAATTGCTGGAATAGGTGCTACAATAACTATTGTACTTAATGTAATATTGCTACCACGAATAGGATACATAGGTTCAGCTCTTGCAAGTTTATTTAGTTATTCAGTTATGCTGGCTGTATCGTATTATTTGAGTACGAAACATTATTTAATAAAATATAATTTCAAAAAAATATCGTTTTATTTTATCCTTGCATTTGCATTATTTATGATTAGTAAAATTATTAAAACCGATGTGAAAGTAATTTATTTATCAATAAATACAGGTTTATTATTAGGATTTATAAGTATTGCATATTTCAACGAAAAAAAATCATTTAAAAATGAAAATTAACATTGTAAACAAATCTGATAATCAATTACCAGGATACAGTACAGACCATTCTGCAGGGATGGACTTAAGAGCATTTTTATCAGAGCCAAAAACTTTAAAACCTCTTGAACGAGCATTAATCCCAACAGGCTTATTTATAGAATTACCAGTTGGTTTTGAAGCACAAATAAGACCAAGAAGTGGTTTGGCGCTTAAAAAGGGATTGTCAGTTTTGAATACTCCAGGAACTATTGATGCAGATTATCGGGGGGAGATAGGTGTAATTTTAATTAATCTTTCGAACGAAGAAGTATTGATTGAAAGTGGTGAAAGAATTTGTCAGATGGTTATTGCAAAACACGAACAAGCTGATTTAATGCAAGTTGAGATATTAAATGAAACAGATCGTGGAGCAGGTGGATTTGGAAGTACAGGAGTAAAATAGATTTCTTAATAATTGTTAAAATTGGCAATTTGTAAACTTAGCATACGTTTTTGTGTTAAGTTTATACGTTTTGAAATAATAAGAGGATGGGAAGAATAAAACAAATTGTTTTAGTTGGATTTATAATTGTTGGTGCGATGGCCTGTAAAAATACACAACAGGTTTCTGGAGGTAAATTCAAAGTTAAAAAAGAATTAACAAAGGATAATGAGCAGCAATATTATTATATTTTTATTGAAGCAAACAGAAAAAAACTGCTTGGAGATTTAAATGGCGCTTCGGCGTTATTTTATCAATGTTTGGAAATTAATCCTGAGAGTGCTGCTGCTATGTCTGAAATATCAGAAATAAATAAAGTAACAAAGAATTACGATGTTGCAGAGAAATACGCTTTACTGGCAATTGAGAAAGAACCGGAAAATAAATGGTATCAACTTAATTTAGCTCACTTGTATGTAGAAACTAATAATTTAGAAAAAGCAGCAGATACATATGAAAAACTACACAAGAAATATCCCAATGATGTTGAAATAACTTATACGCTTGCTAATATTTACAGTTATTCACATGAATTTAAAAAAGCGATTGATTTGTATAATGAAATTGAAAAGCTTGCAGGCATAAGTGAGCAATTGTCTATTACAAAGCAACGTCTTTATTTTCAAATTGGAGAAAAAACAAAAGCGTATAATGAAATTGAAAAGCTGATAAAGCATTATCCAAACGAAGCTGGATTTTATGGAATTCTGGCAGAAATGTATACAAATGATAATCTATTTAGTAAAGCGGAAGAAAACTATAACAAACTTTTTGCGATAGATAGTACAAATTCAATTGGGCAAATTTCTGTAATCGATTTTTACAGAAAAAAGATGGATTATGAAAATGCCTTTCAAATGCTGGAAAAGGTGATTTTAAATGAAAATACGGACTATAGCAGTAAGGTAAGAATTTTTGTTTCTATGCTAAATACACAAAGCGAATTAAAAATATATAATGAGCAGATAAGAGAAAGCATTTTAATATTAAAAGAACACTATCCAAAAGAGAAAGACACACATACTCTATATGCTGATTTTTTAATTAAAATGAATTTAATTGATGAAGCTAAAGTTGAATTAGAATATATTACTGAAAATTATAGCAGCAATGTTATAGTGTGGGAACAACTTTTATCTATATACAGCTATAATAGTAATTTTGATACTCTGTTTACCGTATCACAAACGGCAATAGATAGCTTTCCTGAGCATAGCTTATTTTACATTTTTGGTGGTGTTTCGGCAACAAGGATTAATAAAACGAATGAAGCTATAGGAATATTGGAAAAAGGCTTAAAAACAGCCTCAAGCGACTCAGAACTATTAATTGATTTTTATACATATCTTGGAGAAGCATACTACGAAATTAACGATTATAAAAAATCAGATTACTATTTTGATCAAGTTCTAATAAAGGAACCTAACAATCTTTATGTGATTAACAATTACAGTTATTATTTATCTTTAAGAAATGAAAAGTTAGAATACGCAGAATCAATAAGTAAAAAAACGGTAATTGCAGAACCAGATAATTCAACTTATCTCGATACTTACGCTTGGATTTTATTTAAACTTGAAAGATATCAGGATGCTTTGTTTTATATAAAACAAGCAGTTGAAAACGGAGGTATCGATAGCGAAGTTATTATTGAACATTATGGAGATATTCTATTTATGACCGGCGATAAATCTTCTGCACTTGAGTTTTGGAAGCTTTCAGAAAGTATGGGTAACAAGAGTGAAGAGTTAAAGTCAAAAATAGAATCAAAAGAAATAAAATAGAAATTATAGATTTACATTAACCTTTTTACAACAAATGAATTTACTAAAAATAAGAAATAAGGGAATTTACATACTTTTTGTATTGTTTTTTATTTTTACAAATTCAGAATTATACGCACAAACAAAAGAAGATCTGCAGCAAAGAAAATTAAAAACTCAGAATGATTTAAAACTCACAAATCAACTTCTCAAGAAAACAGAAAAATCGAAAACTGCAGGATTAAACAAGCTGCTCATTATTAAAAAAAGAATAAGTCTTCGTGAACGTTTAATAAAAGAAATTACCGAGGAAATTCATTTTATTGATAAAGATATAGATAAAAACAAACAACAAATATTAGAATACGAAAAGGAAATAGTTCGATTAAAAGACGAATATGCAAAAATGATATATTTTGCGCATAAGAACCGTAATAACTATGATCGTTTAATGTTTATTCTTTCTGCGGAAGATTTTAATCAGGCGTATAGAAGAATGAAATATTTTCAGCAGTATACAAAATACCGAAAAAAACAAGCGGCTCTAATTGTTGTAACACAAAAGAATTTAGAATACGAAACAGAACAGTTAGTAGATAGTAGAAATGAGAAGCTAAAATTGTTATCTGGAAAAGAAAGAGAGAAGGCAAACCTGAATAGAGAAGTTAGTAAAGGAAATCAGGAAGTAGAGAGGTTAAAAAGAAAAGAGCGGGAGTTAAGAAAGAAAATAGCAGATAATAAAAAAGCAATGAAATATTTAGAAAATGCAATTGCAAAATTAATAAGAAAAGAAGCAAAAGGAAACAATAATTTCAAAACATTATCTGTAAACGAAGAAAGAGTATCTACTAATTTTAAAAAGGCACGAGGAAAACTAATGTGGCCTGTAGATAATGGAATAGTTATTCAAGAATTCGGGGAGCATCCACATCCGGTTATAAAAGGAATTACGATTAAAAATGATGGTATTGACATTGGGGCAGATAAGGATTCGCAAGTAAAAACTATATTTGAAGGAGAAGTAAAAAGTGTTTTTGCAGTGCCAGGTGCTAACATGGCTGTTATTGTCAGACACGGACATTATCTTACTCTGTACTCAAATATTACCAACGTAAGAGTTAAACCAGGCGATTTTGTGAACACAGGACACTACATTGGCGATGTATATTCTAATGATTACGATAATGATGGCGTTGTTATCCATTTAGGAATTTATGAAGAAACAAAGGCTTTAAATCCAAAAATCTGGTTACACAGGTAAGATATTTACTCGAAAAAGCATATATTTGAAAAAATTAAGAATAAAAACGTAACAAATTAGTTATTTCTGAGTATACACCTACAATTGTGTAACCTAAAGCGATTTGACGTGTCAACAACAACTTTAAAAATGAAAAAAAACATTTTTATAGAGTCAAAAATTGAAAACATTAATAAAATTGAAAAAATTATTGATGATGTTTCAGAAGAGGCTAAAATAAACTCTGAGGTTTATGGCAAAGTGCTTATTGCAACTGTTGAAGCTGTAAATAACGCAATTGTTCATGGAAATAAAGAGGACGAAACCAAAAAGGTTATTGTTGAATTTGTTGTTGATAACGATTCTATAAGTATTTTTATTGAAGACGAAGGTCCTGGATTTAACTTCTACAATGTACCAGATCCCACAACTCCTGAGAATATTGAAAACATACATGGACGAGGAGTTTATTTAATGAAGCATCTTGCCGATGATGTAATTTTTCATAACAGAGGCAACAGAGTTGAGATAGTATTCAACCTCAAATAAAATGGCTGTTAAATTCTTCAGCGATGACATTTCTTACAATTTTAAAAACAAAAAACAAGCAATTTCTTGGATTCAAGATTCTATTCGTGAAGAAAAAAGAATTTCTGGTGATATTAATATAATTTTTACTTCAGACAAATACTTACTCGAGATTAATAAACAATACCTTAAGCATAATTATTTTACAGATATTGTAACATTCAACTATTGCGAAAAAGATATAATTAAAGGTGATATTTTTATAAGTATTGAAACAGTTAAGAACAATTCGGTACGATTCGATGCTAATTTTACTACAGAATTAAAAAGAGTTATTATACACGGAGTTCTTCATTTAATTGGTTATGATGATCAAAATGATGAAGAAAAAGCAATAATGAGAGAAAAAGAAAACTATTATTTAGATAGATTAAAAAATCTTTCATAATTTTCCAAAAAATTTCAAATTCAATTTTATGTTGCCGGAATATGATGTTATTGTGGTAGGAGGCGGACACGCCGGTTGTGAAGCAGCAGCAGCAGCAGCAAATATGGGATCAAAAACATTGTTAATTACAATGGATATGACCAAGTATGCTCAGATGTCGTGTAATCCTGCAATGGGAGGAATTGCCAAAGGTCAAATCGTAAAAGAAATCGATGCTCTGGGTGGATATTCTGCTATTGTTACAGATAAGAGCATGATACAATTCAGAATGCTTAATCGATCAAAAGGACCCGCAATGTGGAGTCCGAGAGCGCAATGCGACAGGATGATTTTTTCAAGTGAATGGAGAAATATTCTTGAAAATATAGAGAATCTCGATCTATGGCAAGATGTAGTTGTGGAGTTAATTATTGAGAACAAAGTCATTAAGGGAGTAATTACAAAGCTGGGAATTGAAATAAAATCAAAAGCCGTTATATTAACTAATGGAACTTTTCTTAATGGACTTATGCATGTTGGGAAAAGTCAGGTTGAGGGCGGAAGGGCAGGTGAGGCATCCTCAAAAGGAATATCAGAACAGTTAAGAATTCATGGTTTTGAGGTTGGGCGAATGAAAACAGGAACTCCTGCAAGAATTGATGCAAGAAGTATTGATTTTGATAAAGTAGAGGAGCAAAAAGGAGATGAAGGAGGAGGGCAGTTTTCTTTTCTTCAGCATGAATTTGTTCCGGCTAATAATAAAAGTTGTTATATCACATATACCGATACGGAAGTTCATAGTATACTGGAAACAGGATTTAAAGAATCGCCTCTTTTTAATGGAACTATTAATGGTGTAGGACCAAGATACTGTCCAAGTATTGAAGATAAAATCGTGACTTTCGCCGAAAAAGAAAAGCACCAGTTGTTTTTGGAACCGGAAGGTCAAACCACAAATGAATATTACATTAATGGTTTTTCATCATCTCTTCCTTGGGATGTTCAGCTAAGAGCATTAAAAAAAATCCAGGGACTTGAAAATGTAAAAATATACCGTCCAGGATATGCTATTGAATACGATTATTATCCTCCTACACAGTTAAGTCACACATTAGAAACAAAGAACATAAGTGGTCTTTATTTTGCAGGACAAATTAACGGAACTACAGGATATGAAGAAGCGGCAGCGCAAGGAATGATGGCAGGAATTAATGCAAGCTTAAATATTGATGGAAAGACCAAGTTTGTTTTAAATAGAGATCAGGCTTATATTGGAGTATTGATTGATGATTTAGTTACAAAAGGTGTTGATGAGCCTTATAGAATGTTTACTTCAAGAGCCGAATATAGAATATTGCTTAGACAAGATAATGCTGATTTACGATTAACAGAACTGTCTTATAAAATGGGTTTGGCAAACGAAGACAGGTTTGTTTTGCTAAAAGAAAAAATAGAATCACGCGATAGTATAATAAAATATATTAAAGAAACCAGTGTTTCGCCGGATGTGCTAAATTCATATTTATTAAGTGTTGGCACAACAGAATTAAAACAAAAAAGAAAATTAGTTGATGCTATTTTAAGACCTCAGGTACGATTAGCAGATGTGGCAAAATTAATACCAGAGTTAAATAATATTATTGAAAGCATTAGATTTAAAAAGGATGAAATTGTTGAATCGGCAGAAGTGCTAATTAAGTATTCAGGATATATTGATAGAGAACAGCAAATGGCTGACAAGCTCAAAAGGTTGGAGTATATTAAAATCCGAGAGGATTTTAATTATGATGATATTTCATCTTTATCAACTGAGGGAAGGCAAAAGCTAAAGAAAATTTTGCCAGAAAATATTGGTCAGGCTGCAAGAATAAGTGGCGTTTCTCCTTCTGATATTGGAGTGCTTTTGGTTTATATGGGTCGTTAACGTTCCACGTGGAACGCGACTATGTTTTAATCTTGTTCCACGTGGAACAGTAAAGATTTTGTATGGATAATTCATTTGTAATACAGGGGAAGCTTGTCGATGTAGTGGGCAGGCAAATTTTAAATGCAGAAATAGAAGTTGATAATGGTGTAATTACCAGAATCAGCGAGTCGAATAAAGAATTTGATAAATTCATCTTGCCAGGGCTTATAGACTCACACGTTCACATAGAAAGCTCTATGTTAATTCCAACAGGTTTTGCTCGTGCTGCAGTTAAAAGCGGAACAGTTGCGAGCGTTTCGGATCCTCATGAAATTGCAAATGTAATGGGTGTTCCTGGCGTAAAATACATGATTGAAAACGGAAAAAAATCCCCCTTTAAATTTTATTTTGGAGCACCATCTTGTGTTCCTGCAACACCATTTGAAACTTCGGGCGCCGTAATAAATTCTGATGACATTAAAGAATTAATGGACAGTAAAGACATTTATTATCTTGCCGAAATGATGAATTTCCCCGGAGTAATTTTTAAAGACGAAGAAGTATTAAAGAAGATTACACACGCTCATAAAGCAGGAAAACCAATTGATGGCCATGCGCCTGGATTATCTGGCGAAGATCTTGAGAAATATGCAGCACAAAAAATAACAACAGATCATGAGTGTACCACTGTTGAAGAAGCTATTGGGAAAATTGAAAAAGGAATTAAAATCCAAATAAGGGAAGGTAGTGCAGCAAAAGACTTCGAAAATTTATTCCCTCTTTTTAAAACGCATCCTGAAAAAGTAATGTTTTGCACTGACGATTGTCACCCTGATGATTTGGTAAAAGGACATATAAACAAAATAATGGGAAGAGCAGTTGCAAAAGGTGCAGACATATTTGATGTAATTATTGCAGCTACTAAAACACCAAAAGATCATTATAATTTGAACACTGGTTTACTGCAAAAAGGCGATCCTGCAGATATTATTATCGTTAATAATCTACAAGAATTTGAGGTTGAAAAAACCTATATCGATGGCAAATTAGTTTTTGATCAGGGTAAGGTATTGCTTGAAAAACAAACTGAAAAAGCAGTTAATAATTTTAATTGCAAACCTATTTCTGAAAGTGATATTATTGTAGAAAATACCGGTGCAAAGATCCAGGTAATTGTTGCAAAAGACGGTGATTTACTAACAGGAAAAGAAATAACAGAACCTGTTGTTGTAAATAACAAAATAGTTAGTGACACAGAACATGACATTTTAAAAATTGTTGTAATTAATCGTTATCGAGAGTCGAAACCTCAAGTAGGATTTATTAAGAATATTGGATTAAAAGAAGGAGCAATTGCCGGAAGTATTGCGCACGACAGTCATAATATAATTGCTATTGGAACTACGGATGAGGAAATTGTATTTGCAATAAATAAAGTAATTGAAAATTCGGGTGGAATTGTTGCCTGCAATAAAGGGCAGTATAAAGACTTAAAACTAAACGTAGCCGGTTTGATGTCAACAGAAGATGCAGAATTTGTTGCTGAACAATATGAAAAAGTGCATTCAATGGCCAAGGAAATGGGCTCAGAATTAACAGCTCCTTTTATGACAATGGCTTTTATGGCACTGCTCGTTATTCCTGAATTAAAAATTGGTGACAAAGGTTTGTTTGATGTAACTAAGTTTGAGTTTACTTCCTTGTTTGCTGAAAGCTAATGAAAGAAAAACCAAAAGAAAAATTCAAATTATTGCTTTCTGTACTTCCTGATAGTCCGGGAGTATATGAGTTTTTCGACGCATCAAATGAAATTATTTATATAGGCAAAGCCAAAAACCTCAAAAAAAGAGTTTCTTCTTATTTCAATCGAGATCATTACGAAAATAACAAGCTAAAAGTACTTGTAAATAAAATCGAACGAGTCGAATATATTGTTGTTCGAACAGAAACAGAAGCCTTACTACTTGAAAATAATCTCATAAAAAAATATCGTCCGCGCTACAATGTGTTACTTAAGGATGATAAAACTTTTCCGTGGATTTGCATTAAAAAAGAACCATTTCCAAGAGTATTTTATACCCGAAATGTGTTCAGTGATGGATCTGGATATTTTGGTCCGTACACATCAGTTTATATGGTGAAAATAATACTGGATTTAGTTCGACAGTTATATCCTTTAAGAAATTGTAATTTAAATCTTGCCCAAGCTAATATCGATAAAAAGAAATATAAAACTTGTCTTGAATATCATATGGGAAATTGTTTGGCTCCTTGTGTTGGACTTCAAAAAGAAGAAGATTATAATATTTCTGTTGATCATATCCGTAAAATTTTAAAAGGAAATATTCAGGAAGTTATGGCTTATTTGGAAAAGCTAATGGGGGCCTTTTCTAAAGAATTTAAATTTGAAGAGGCTCAGATATTAAAAGAAAGAATAGAAATACTTGAAAAATATAAAAGCAAATCAACCATAGTAAGTCCAAGCTTAAATAATGTTGATGTTTTTAATATTTTGGATGATAATAATTGTGCTTATGTCAATTTCCTTAAAGTTGTTGAGGGTAGAATCATTCAGGCTCACACCCTTGAATTAAAAAAGAAATTGGATGAAAGTCTTGAAGATTTGCTCTTAATGGCAATAGTTGAAATTCGAAATAGACTGGGAAGTACTGCAAAAGAAATAATAACATCGCTCCACGTGGAACTGGAAAATGTTCATATATCGGTTCCTGTCCGTGGTGATAAAAAATCATTATTAGAGTTATCTGAAAGAAATCTAAAGTATTATCGGCTTGAAAAGCAAAAAAAGAACGACAAGAAGAAAGAAAAACATTCCGGGAAAAGAGTCGTGGAACTTATAAAGAAAGATCTAAACTTATCTGTTTTACCGGTTCATATTGAATGTTTTGACAACTCAAATATACAAGGAACGAATCCTGTTGCTTCTTGTGTTGTTTTTAAAAATGCAAAACCGAGTATAAAAGAATACCGACACTATAATATTAAAACAGTTACAGGGCCTGATGATTATGCTTCGATGGAAGAAGTGGTTTACAGAAGATATAAGCGCTTAATTAAAGAAAAGAAAAGTCTCCCGCAATTAATTGTAATAGATGGCGGGAAAGGTCAGCTAAATGCCGCATTAAAAAGCATTAAGAAACTTAACATAAAAGAAAATGTTGCAATCATAGGAATTGCAAAACGCTTGGAAGAGATTTTTTATCCGGACGATCCTATTCCTTTGTATCTCGATAAAAGTTCAGAGTCATTAAAAGTAATTCAGTATATCCGAAATGAAGCACATCGATTTGGAATTAAATTTCATCGAAATATAAGGTCTGGAAATTTTATTAAAAGTGAATTAGATAATATTCCGGGTATAGGTCCAAAAACGATTGATGCTTTGTTAACAAAATTTAAAACCATAAAAAAAATACGCTCATTATCCTTGGATGAAATTTCCAGCGAAATAGGTAATGCGAAGGCGAAATTACTCTTGGATTACATAAGTGACAGTAAATAAGTTGGTTGTGGAGTTTTGGTTGAGAATAATCGATTCTGGTTTATTTTTGTATTAATACATTACATAAGAGTGTTTAATTAAATGTATATGAGGTAATAATGAACATAAATGTGAGCACTTATCCTTCCGAGAATTGAATATAGAAGTTCTACCTTATAATTGGTCTTGTATAGATAATTCTGGCAAATGAAAATTTCCTTAAAATCTAAAAAGTAGTTTTAAAAGAATTAGGTATTATTAATTCGATTATCTTTGCAGCGAATTTGTAAAATAGAATCTGAGTATGCCAGTAAAAAACAGCATGATTTATTTTTATACTACCCACGAAAAATATTCTGAATCACAAGATACGATTATTACAAATTCTAATCCGGTTCAGATAAAAGACACTACACTTATTCCTGAGGAGGTAAATCAATTTGACACAGTCCGCACTATACCTGTTCGTAAATTTGATTTAAGTAGAATTGACTCCATACTAAGAAGAGGTGAAGAGCGTGATTTAGAAATTAAACAACAGCGCCAACAAGAACTTATATTACAAAGACCGACATACAGAAGGAAAATAGACACAACCGAATTGATGTATAAGCAGTTTGGAATTGCAGGTTTTCCAATAAAGGAAAAATTAGACAATGATCTTTTTCAACAAAATTTCTTATATAGCATAAACAGAACAAAGCCTTCTGAGAAAAAAGCAAAACAAGACGTTTTTATTGAAAGCACGGAAAAAGCAACAATTACAGAGGTAAAAGATGTTAAAATAACTCCAAAATATATAACGGGAAGAATACATTTTGACTGGATAACAATATTGTTGTTGGGTTCATTCCTACTTTTGGGTTGGGTTAGACTTTTTAATAAAAAGTACCTTTCATCTCTTGTTAAATCGGTCTTAAGCTTTAAGGAATCTAACACGCTGTATCGGGAAAAAAACTCTTTAATGGTAAGGGCATCCTTTATTATTAATTTTCTTTTTGTGAGTAATATATCTGTTTTCACAATTCAAATAAGGCACTATTTTAATTTGAGCCTTAACGGCATGGATGATTATATCTTGTATTTTATTGTCATGTCATCCATTCTTGCTTTATATGTTTTCAGGGCAATATCGTCTTTTTTTATTGGTGCTGCGTTTTTAAAACAAAAGGTTTTTTCCGAGTACTTTCATAACGCAAATATTTTTACAAAAAACACTGGGATGTTTTTATTTCCGGTAGTTATAGCTCTTCAGTTTTTAGCATACGAGTATATTGGACTAATTATTTATATTGGAATTGCTATTTCTGGATTGTTATACATTTTACATGTTTTCAGGGCTATTCAAATAAATATTAAAAAGAATGTTTCTATATTCTATATGATTTTGTATCTTTGTGCTTTCGAAATTTCACCCTTTTTGATTGCTTACAAAGTGTTATTATCTGTTGAATAGTAGGGGTTTTTAAAACATTTGTGAAAGATAAATTCAAATAAGAATACATGAAAATTAAGAAGATATTAGTTTCGCAACCAGAACCAGTGAACGATAAATCTCCATACTCGGAGTTGGCAGAGAAGAATAATCTGAAAATTGATTTCAGACCATTTATTCAGGTTGAAGGTGTTCCTGTTAAAGATTTCAGACAAAATAGAATTGATATTCTTGCTCGCACTGGCGTGGTTTTTACAAGTAGAACTGCTGTCGATAATTATTTTAGAATTGCAGAGGAGTTAAGATTAACAATTCCTGATACAATGAAATATTTTTGTATTTCTGAAGCTACAGCACATTATTTACAGAAATACATTGTTTACAGAAAGCGAAAAATCTTTTATGCTAAAGGAACCTTTGCAGATTTAATGGAAACAATAAAGAAACATAAGGAAGAAAAATTCCTTGTTCCGCTTTCTGATACGCATAAAGAAGAAATTCCTAAAAAGCTTGAGCAAGCAAAGATAAAGTATTCAAAAGCAATTATGTACAGAACAGTTAGTGCAGATTTGTCTGATTTATCTAACGTTAATTACGATATGCTTGTTTTCTATAGTCCGTCAGGAATAAAATCTTTATTAGAAAATTTTCCTGAGTTTAAGCAAAACAACACACAGATAGCCGTTTTTGGTCCTAAAACAGCAAAGGCTGTTAAAGATGCTGGATTAAAAGTTAATGTGAAAGCACCAACAAAAGAAGCTCCATCAATGACAATGGCAATTGATCAGTTTGTTAAGGAAAAAGCAAAAGAAAAAAAATAATATAGCAAAGCAATTAAAATGATGGGGAAAGCATTGCTTTCCCCATTTTTTTATAAATGAAGTTGGTAAAATAGATTATTTTTGAATATGCTATCAGAGAAAAATACCTTTAAAAAAGAGGAGCGTTTAAAAAGCCGAAAATTAATAGAAAGCCTGTTTACTGATGGTACTATGATTAATCATTTCCCTTTTAAGTTAATTTATAAAACTGGAGATCTTAATGATTCTGACATAAATTCAAAAATAGCTGTAAGTGTCTCAAAAAGAAACTTTAAAAGAGCAGTAGATCGTAACTACATTAAAAGAAAACTAAGAGAATCGTTCAGGAAAAATAAGTCTTTATTGTATGAATCTCTTCAGAAGACTAATCAAAAAGTATATTTTATTGTTATATATATTGCCAAGGATGATATCCCTTATCAGGATATTGAAAAAGAAATGATATTACTACTTGATAAGTTTGTAAAACGAATAGAATCTGATAAATAAGTTCTTTGTTGAATCAAACAATAAGTTAAAAAAAGTTAAGGATCAGGCAGTTTGTAATAATCAATATAAAATATTGAGTAGATTTGTTTGTTGGTAGGAATTTTGTAGTGGAATACTAAAATTAGAATTATGAAAAGATCAAAAAATATAAAAAGGACATTAATACCTATTCTTGTAATAGCAGTAGGTATTATACTATTTCAGGGTTTTAAGAAAGGCGATGACTTTAAAATTGCAAAAAGTCTTGATATCTATTATTCTCTTTTTCGCGATGTACACACATATTATGTAGACGAAACTGATCCTGAAGAAATGGTTGAAAATAGTATAAATTCAATGCTCGATAAGCTTGATCCTTATACAGTTTATATTCCTGAAAAGGATATGGATGATTTTACTTTTATGACAACCGGGCAGTATGGTGGAATTGGTGCTTTAATCAGAAATAATGGAGAATATCCAATTGTAGCACAACCATATCGTGGATTTCCTGCCGATAAAGCAGGCTTAAAAGCAGGCGACAGAATTATAGAAATTGACGGAAAGCCAACAAAAGATTTTAAACTTGACGAGGTTAGCGAAAGATTAAAAGGGATTCCACAAACCAAACTAAAACTTTTAATTGAAAGACCATATTCAAATGAAAGAATTGAAAAGGAACTAATAAGGGAAGAAATCAAGATTAAAAGTGTTCCGTATTATGGGCTTGTGAGCGAGGGAGTTGGGTATATTCGTGTTTCAAAATTTACACCAGATGTTTCACGTGAAGTAAAAGATGCTTTGCGAGAGTTAAAATCAAAATACATGATAAGTTCGCTTGTGCTTGATTTAAGAGGAAACCCAGGAGGTTTGCTAATTGAGGCACCAAAGATTTGTAATTTATTTGTTGAAAAAGGTGAAGATATTGTAAGCACAAAAGGTAAAATAGAAAAGTGGAACAGAACACTAAAAACTACTGATGCTGCATATGATACTGAATTGCCAATTGTTGTATTGGTAAGCAGCGGATCTGCATCGGCTTCAGAAATTGTAGCAGGAGCACTTCAAGATTTGGATCGAGCTGTTGTTCTTGGAAAACGAACATTTGGAAAAGGATTGGTTCAGACAACAATTCCGTTGAGCTACAATGCACAGTTGAAAATCACAACGGCAAAGTATTATGTTCCAAGCGGAAGGTGTGTTCAGGCTTTAGATTATTCAAATCGCAATGAAGATGGTAGTGTTGGTCATATTCCCGACTCCTTAATTCAAGAATACAAAACAAAAAACGGCAGAACAGTATATGGTGGTGGGGGAATAATTCCTGATGTAGATGCAGAACTGGAAGATGTTAGCCCTTTGACTGTAAATCTTATTACACAAAATGTAATTTTTGATTTCGCAACGAAATTCGCAGTTGAAAACCCAACTATTCCGTCTGTTGATGAGTTTGATATTGCTGAGGATGTATACAATAGCTTTATTCAGTTTGCTCTTGAAGATAGCTTTACCTATGAAACACAGAGCGAAAAAGAATTAAAGAAATTAGAGAAAATTGTAAAGCGCGAGAAATATTACGATCAATCTAAAGACGAGTTTGAAAAGCTGAAAGAAAAACTCTCGAATGACAAAGAGAAAGATCTTACAACTTTTAAAGCTGAAATAGTTCAGTTCCTTCGCGACGAAATTGTAGGTCGATATTATTATGAAGACGGACAGATAAAAACGAATTTAAGAGATGATATTCAGCTACATAAAGCAATTGAGATTTTGAATGATCAGGAAAGATACAAATCAATTTTATCTTCTGATTTTGAAAATAAAGAGCAATTAGGAATGAAAATCAGTATGTTGGAAAAACATGAAGCTCAGTATCAAGAAGAAGATGTTGAAACGTACTTTTATGAATTTATGGAGAATTAGTTAATACAAAATTATTTTTCTTAAAAGAGCTATTGGCTATTTGCCCTTCCTTTGGCAGGTAAGTTTTAGCTCTTTTTATTTGGAACCATTGTTTCTCCCTTTGAAAAGGGAGATAAAGAGGGATTGATTAAACTAAATAGCGCAAGCGTCTTCGCTTGTGCTAATAAAATACATTACTAAATGTCACAAGCGAGGACGCTTGCGCCAGTTCAAGGACTGAGTGGTCCTTTTTTTTGTCACACAGAGCCTTCAAGTGTAGACAAGGGAAAGTATTGAAAAAGTTGTTCATACTTCGACAAGCTCAGCATGACAACTTTTAACGAATTTTTCTGAATTCTGAATTCTCTATTCTTGATACTCAATACTTGTATCCTTCCTTCGGCAGGCAAGCTTTTTACTTTGTATTTTTATCTTTAAACTTCTTGTTTGTAGATGATCAAAAATCAATTACTTTTGCTATCTTTAAATTACATTGATAACTAAATTATAAACTTGAATAACAAAAAATGATTATGAACAAAAGATTAGGTATTCTTACAACAGCAGTATTATTACTATTAACTGCAGCAATAACTTTTATTTCTTGCGATAAAGACGAAGATCCAATACCAGAGGCAGAGATTGATCTGTCAACACTCAAAACGATTCTTGAGGTTGTTGGCGGTGAAGACCAAAGTGGTTTTGCAGGTGAAACTTTAGATAAAGAAATAGAGATCTTAGTAAAAGATGTTGATGGAAATATAATTGAAGGAGAAGTTTTATATTTTACATTAACTGAAGGTTCGGTTTCTTCAACAACAGCTACCACTAATGAAAGAGGTATAGCGAGTGTAAAATGGACACTCGGAGAAAGAGAAGGAGTTCAGTATTTGGCAGCAGTTGGCACAAAAACAATTACTGTGGCACCTATTACCGTAGAAGCAACAGCAGAGCATAAGCTTGAAATTGGAGAATACCATGAAGGAGGCATAATTTTTTATATTGATGAGACTAAAAGACATGGTTTAGTTTGTGCATATTCAGACCAAAGCACAAGTGCAGAATGGGGATGTGAAAGCATGACCGGAGCTGATGGAACAGCCACAGGTACCGGAGCGCAAAATACAATTGACATTGTAGAAGAATGTGGTGGATATGATAATGCAGCTGCTGAATGTGCTGATTGCGAATATTTTTCCTATTCTGATTGGTTTTTACCGAGTAAAGACGAATTAAATTTATTGTATGAGAAGAAAGCAATTATTAACGCCGCATTTGAGGAAGTTAGTGGCAGTCCTTTAAGTGATGACTATTATTGGAGTTCTTCTGAAACTGAGTCTGAAGCTGCGTGGTTACAAGACTTTGAAACAGGTGAACAACATAATGCATACAAATACAATACTATAAGTGTTCGTGCTATTAGAGCTTTTTAAAAATAAAATCTAAGAAATAAATTCAGGGCTGTCTATTAAAGGCAGCCTTTTTTCTTTCCCCCTTTTAAAAAAGGGGGACAAAGGGGGATTAGAAACTTTCACGAAGCTCCAATAGCGCAAGCGGGATTGATTAAGTTAGTGTTGAAAAAGTTGTTTATACTTCGACAAGCTCAGCATGACAAAAAACGTAACCCCCTATATCGCAGGCGTCTCGCTTGTGCTAATAAAATACATTACTTAATGTCACAAGCGAGGACGCTTGCGCCAGTTCAAGGGGAGCAGTTGGTAGACTCTAAGAACGGTAGAACTTATCAGCGTGTAATCAGAGCTTTTTAAGTATAATATTAAAATTAAGGGCTGCTTTTTTAAGTGGTCCTTTTTTTGTCACACTGAGCCTGTCGAAGTGTAGACAAGAGGAAGTATTGAAAAAGGTGTTCATACTTCGACAAGCTCAGCATGACAACATTTAATGAATTTTTGTGAATTATGAATTCTTTTATCCTTCCTTCGGCAGGCAAGCTTGATACTACTAATGCGCTTCAAGCCAATTTTCGCCTGTTCCAATATCAACCGTTAGGGGAATGCTTAATTTAACTGCACCTTCCATTTTTGTTCTTACCAGATTTTTAATTTCTTCAAGTTCCGGTTTGTAAACATCAAAAATCAATTCATCATGTACTTGCAAAATCATTTTTGATTTGTAGTTCTTCTTTTGCATTTCATCAAAAATATCGATCATAGCCAATTTAATAATATCTGCCGCCGATCCTTGAATAGGTGCATTAATGGCGTATCTTTCTGCGTTGCTCCGAACAATGCCATTTCTGGAGTTAATATCCTTTAAAATGTTTTTGCGACCTAACATCGTTTCAACATATCCTTTTTCACGTGCTTTCGAAATACTTTTATCCATATATTCCTTCACGTTCGGGAAGCCATTAAAATACTCATCTATGAGCTGTTTTGCTTCTGTTCTTGAAATTTTAAGGTTCTGTGACAGACCAAATGCTGAAATGCCGTAAATGATGCCGAAATTGGCTGATTTCGCAATCCTTCTTTGATCACTTGAAACATCATTGATGTTTTCCACGTGGAAAATATTTGCAGCAGTCGAAGTATGAATATCTACATTATTGTTAAATGCCTTAATCATATTCGCATCCTGGCTCATGTGCGCCATTACACGTAACTCAATTTGAGAGTAGTCAGCAGCTAAAAGCAAATGATTTTCATCCGAAGGAATAAAAGCTTTACGAATTTCTCTTCCTCGCTCTTCACGAATCGGAATATTTTGCAAATTCGGGTTTTTAGAGCTCAAACGACCAGTTGATGCAACAGCTTGTTGGTAGCTTGTATGAATTTTTCCTGTTTGCTCGTTAATCAATTTTGGTAGAGCTTCAACGTATGTCGATAATAGCTTTTTTAAAGATCTGAATTCCAGCACATCTGCTATTATTGGATGCTTATCTGAAATTTTCTGCAAAGTATCTTCGCTGGTTGAGTATTGTTTTGTTTTGGTTTTTTTCGCCTTAGGATCCAGCTTCATATGATCAAAAAGAATCTCACCAAGTTGTTTTGGCGATGAAATATTAAAGTGAATACCGGCTTGTTCAATAATTTTTTCTTCAGTTTTAATTAATTCTGCATTAAGTTTCTTAGCAAATTCATTTAAAGCTTTAGTATCAACTTTAATACCCGTTTGTTCCATGTCGGCTAAAACTGGAATTAATGGCATTTCCATTGTCGATGAAAGATTGTCTAAATAGTTCTTTTCAAGCTCTTTCTCAAAAATTTCTTTTAATTGATATGTAAGATCTGCATCTTCGCAGGCATAATCTGTAATTTTTTCTACTGGAACATCTCGCATCGAACCTTGCTTTACGCCTTTTTTACCAATCAATTCCTCAATGCTTACAGGTTTATATCCTAAATATTGCTCCGATAAGAAATTCAAGTTGTGTCGTAAGTCAGGTTGCATCAAGTAATGCGCAATCATAGTGTCGAATATTTCTCCTTTTACTCCAACATTATATTGCTTTAAAATGGAAATATCATATTTAATATTCTGACCTATTTTTCGGATAGCCTGATTTTCAAGAACAGGCTTAAACTCATTAAATAATTCTTTTGCCTTGTTTTTATCCGCAGGAAACGGAATGTAAAAAGCCTCGTGGCTTTTATATGAAATTGCCAGACCAACAATTTCTGCAGTATGAGGATCCAATCCTGTTGTTTCAGTATCGAAACAAAACTCTTTTTGTTCGCCAAGCGTTTCGATAAGAGCTTGTCTTTTTTCTGAAGTATCAATCAATTTATAATCATGATCGGCATTGGCAATGTTTTTTAAATCTGAAGCTGCTTGCTCAATTTCTGTATCGCCAAATAATGATCCTTGCATTACGCTTGCTGCAGGTGTTGGTCTTATTTCTTTTTGAAATAATCTTGATGCGATGGTTTTAAATTCTAACTCTTCGAAAAGCTTGGTTAATTTTTCTTCATCGGGCTTTTCAAGAATGAGCTTTTCTGGCTCTATGGTAACCGGAACATCAAGTTTTATGGTTGCCAATACTTTTGAAAGCAAAACTTGTTCTTTATTGTCAGCTAATTTTTCTTTTTGTTTTCCAACAATCTCTTCAATATGATCATATAAATTCTCAATACTATCATATTGTGCAATAAGCTTCATGGCTGTTTTCTCTCCAATACCAGGAGCGCCAGGAATATTGTCCGAAGCATCACCCATTAAGCCTAAAATATCAATTACCTGAACAGGATCTTTTATATTGTATTTGTCACAAATCTTTTGCTTGTCAATAATTTCTGCTTCATTTCCTCCTCGAGTTGGCTTAAGCATGAAAATATTATCAGAAACTAATTGTCCATAATCTTTATCCGGAGTCATCATGAAAGTTGTGAAACCTTCTTTTTCAGCAAGTTTAGCTAAAGTCCCAATTGTATCATCTGCTTCGTAGTTAGGAATTTCTATAACAGGAATATTAAATCCTTCAATAATTTCTTTGATAATAGGTATCGACATTTTAATGTCTTCAGGAGTTGCTTCGCGATGCGCCTTGTATTCTTTGTACATTGTGTGCCTGAAAGTTGGGTAAGGCGGATCAAACACAACCGCAATATGTGTAGGATTTTCTTTTGCGATTAAATCAAGTAATGTATTTACAAAGCCATAAATGGCAGAAGTATTTTGTCCTTTTGAATTATATCGTGGATTTTTTATAAAGGCATAATATGATCGATAAATTAATGCATAAGCATCTAACAAATAGAGATTTTTAGACATAAAGTAAAGTTTTTATTTTAATGAAAATGGATGTAAAAATCAGAACACCAAATTACGAATAATAATCAATTAACAATGAACAATTAGCAATGAACAATCAACAAGTTATTGTATTGCTCGGAGTAATTTGTATTGATAATTGATTTCTATTTATTGATCATTGTAGTATTGATCACTGATTATTGATAATTGTACTATTGATTATTGTCTTCAGCATACCATTCAGCAAAGGATGTTGCCGTTTCGTGAAGTTTGATACTGTGAAGTTTTAATTCGGCAGGAATCTTTTTTAATAATTTCTCGGCAAAGTCAATTACCATATTTTCACAAGTAGGCTGGTAGTGTACAATAACTTGTTTTTTAAACATTTGATTATTAGACACATTTAAGCTTTCAGAAGCTTCCTGGCATAAAATAATTGCATGATCCAAAGGATCAACAATTTCCTGATTTATAATCTTTTTTAAATCACCAAAATCGATTACCATTCCATTTTTTGGATTATTTTTATCGGCAATAGGTTCGCCAATAACAGTAACAAACAATCTGTATGAGTGTCCGTGAATATTTGCACAAGGACCGTCATAGTTCCATAAGGCGTGTGCTATTTCAAAATTAAATTCTTTGGTTACTCGAATCTTTGCCATTTCAGATTAGTTTGCGATTAAATATTTAATACAAAGATATAATACAATTGTTGAAAAAAAATAAAAAAACCATCCAATACATTTGCGTATAGAATGGTTTTTAATAAATATTCTAAGATTGTACTAACCTAAAGTACATTTACTTACACAATTTACAATATTGCTTAAGTTAGCATGTTTCAGAAAATAGTATGTGTTTTTACCTTCTCTTTTTGAACTTAATACGCCTTTATCTTTTAAAATTCCTAAATGATGCGATGTAGTTGATTGTTCAATTTTTAATAATTCATGAATTTCTGTTACAGTTAATTTTTTCCCATCTTCTAAAAAGCCTAAGATAGCAATTCTCATAGGATGAGCTATCGCTTTTAGCATGTTTGCTGCCTGTTCTAACTGCTCTGTTGTCAAGTCTTTAAAGTCCATTTTCTTCTCAAAATTTTGGTTAATTAGACAAATACAAATATATAAATATATTATTTTAAAATTATGATAATAATCAGGAATTTCGATATTTAGATATGAACATGAGTTACATATGTTATAATATAGTATATAATCAGGTTTAGACTGAACCTATAACAGTAAATGCTGTTTAATTATTTTAATATAATCTTAATCTTTTGAACTGGAATTAATTGCTATATTTGAAGAATTAACAAAAAAATATGTCGACAGTTGATAAAATAAAAGCTCCGATTAAACCGGAAATGGAAAAATTTGAACCGTTTTTCCGTTCGTCAATGCAAACAAAAGTGTCTTTGCTGGATGTAATTATGAAGTACATTTTACGCAGAAAAGGAAAGCAAATGCGCCCGATGTTTGTATTTCTTAGCTCAAAAATGCTAAAAGAGGACGTGGGAGATTCTACTTATACCGCAGCAGCTTTAATTGAACTTTTACATACAGCAACTTTAATTCACGATGATGTTATTGACGAAGCGTACGAGCGACGCGGATTCTTTTCCGTTAATGCTCTTTGGAAATCTAAAATCAGTGTTTTAGTTGGCGATTATCTTTTATCGAAAGGCTTGCTTTTAGCTGTTGATAATAACGAATACGAATTACTTAAAATTGTTTCGGTTGCTGTAAAAGAAATGAGTGAGGGAGAGTTGCTTCAAATTCAGCAATCACGAAAATTAAAAATTACTGAAGATATTTATTATGATATCATCCGTAAGAAAACAGCTGCATTGATAGCTGCTTGCACAGCTTGTGGTGCAAAATCTTCAGGAGCCGATGACGAAATGGTTGAGAAAATGAGATTGTTTGGCGAACATGTGGGAATGGCATTTCAGATTAAAGACGATTTATTGGATTATCAGAACAACGGAAGTATTGGAAAGCCTTCTGGAAACGACATAAAAGAAAAGAAACTTACCTTACCAATTATTCATGTATTAAAAAATGCCCCAACCGCTGATCAGAAACGTATTTTGAGTATTGTAAAACGACAAAATAAGAATAAAAAGAAAGTACAAGAAGTTATCGATTTTGTAATTGAAAACGGCGGATTGGATTATACTACAGAAATAATGCTTGAATATAAAAGTAAAGCATTAGATATTCTATCTGAAATCCCTGAAAGTGAATCAAAAGCAGCTTTGTCATCACTGGTAGAATATGTGGTTGAAAGAAAAAAATAATCCTGCATAAATCAATACGCAGGATTATTAATTAGCACTAATTATTTTTACAAGAAACTTTTACCTTCTTTTAGTAGGTCCAGTTCTTTTAGTTTTTCTTCAGACGGAATTCCTTCGTTATTCCAGTCACGCAAAGCATAATACTTATCTAACAATGGTTCAAGATTCACTTTTATTCCTTTTGAATGACCTGATTCAAAAGCTTCAGTTAACAATCTATTTGGTAAAGAGTCTTCTTTTCTGGTTAATCCTTCTCGAAGGTTGAAAAGCTTTTCAAGGTTCCAAATTCTTTCACCGATCTTCAATAACTCTATCGAATCTATTTTTACACCTGTTACCGCAGACATCATATTAGCATAATGTATTGGGTTTAATGCAAAGCTTGTGAAAATACAAACCCCCATAGAGTCAATTGTAGCAATTAAATCCTGATATAATTTTGCAAGCCCTGGTTTTCCTTCTTCAGAAAATCTGTCAATTTCGAAAGGTGTTGCAAGTGCTTCAGTAGAAACTAAATATGCTTTTAAATGACAACCACCACGATTGCTGGTTGAAAGAGAAAGGCTCATTCCGTAAAATCCGCGAGGATCATAAGCAGGAAGTTCTAATCCTTTTACTTGCATTGCAAGTTCTGGATGTCCGAATTTTTCTGCGAGTCGTAAACTTCCCATTGCAAGAAGTTTACCAAAACCTTCGCACTTACCGGCAAGTTCGGTAAGTTTTAACATAGCTTCTGCATCGCCAAATTTCAAATCGCGACCAAGATCTTTTCTTATTAATTCATATGTTTCTTCATCGAAATAACCTTTTTCAGAAAGCTCCATTGCACAGGCAATAGTACTGCCAACAGAAATTGTATCTATTCCATACTCATTGCAATTATAATTTGCATTGGTAATTATTTCTAAATCATGAACAAAACATGCTGCTCCGAGCGACCATACAGTTTCAAACTCAGGTCCTTTTCCTTCTCTGTCAGGAGTTCTTGTTAAGTGAGCGCAACCAATTGGGCAAGCCTTACATGGTTGACTTCGAACATAGTACAACTCTTTTATTGTTTCGCCGGATATCGATTCTGCATTAGCAAAATGTCCTTCTTGAAAGTTTTTTGTTGGGAAACCACCTCTGTCGTTAATGATATTAACTAAAGCAGGAGTTCCGTATTCCTTTAATGCATTTTTTGTTAATGGTGCTTCACCAATAAAAGTTTGCCATTGTTTTTTGGCATTTTTAAGTCCTTCTTCATCCTTATATGGAGTGTTTTTTGAGCCTTTTGCAACAATTGCTTTTAGATTTTTAGAACCCATAACAGCACCAACTCCTGTTCTTCCTGAATGATGTCCTTTTTCATTTACAATTGTAGAAATTAATGAACCGCGTTCTCCAGCTGGTCCAATACACGCAACACCTGCTTTTGGATCTGTTTCTTCATATAAAAGATCGGTAGTAACGTCGGAAGTTTTACCCCAAAGTTTTTGAGCGTCTCTTATTTCAACATTATCTCCGTTTAAGAAGATATAGCATGGTTTTTCTGATTTTCCTTCGAAAATCAAAACGTCGTAACCAGTATTTTTAAAATCAACACCAAAATGTCCACCTGAATTAGTTTCGCCAATTCCTCCTGTTAATGGAGATTTGCACACAACAGAGAAACGACTTGCCGTAGCAGCATTACTTCCATGCAACGGTGCTGTTACAAATAATAATTTATTTTCTGGGCTTAAAGGATCTGTATTTACTGGAAGTTCATCAAATAGCAATTTTACACCTAGACCTCTGCCACCAATGTATTTTTGTAAAATATCTTCGGAAATTTCTTCAATCTTATAACTGTGATCAGTTAGATTTATTCTGAGTAGTTTATTATGATATCCGCCGTTTATTGTTTTCATTATGTTTGAATGTTTTTTGTAATTAGTGTAATGTAAGCTGTTTAATTGCAGAAATTTATAAGATTAAAAATCTTTATTTTTTCTGTAATGATTATGGATACATTCTTTACATCTGTTTTGGCTTAGAATTCTTAATTCAGGGCGAAGTTTCGATGTAAAATTAAAAGGGCAAACTTTACATGGAATTATTCCTGCATCTAACCAGTCCTCAGAATTGTGTAATAACCAACCCATTGATGAAACAATATTTAATGGTCCGCTTGTTCCGATTCTGAAAAGATCAGGGTTTTGCGTTGATTCATCAGGTGCACCTGCATAAATTAATCTCATCGATGTCATTGCATCAGAAATACCTCCTGCGGCTTTTACACCTTTGTTGTTTCCGATTACTTCGCGCATTACTCTCATATGTTCCGGCATAGCACCGTAAGCATCCATCCCGGTTGAGTTTTTAATAAATTTCGCTTTTGATTCTCCAACAATCTCGCTAACAATAACAAGTTCTTCTTCGGTTAGCTCTGAGCTTCGAACAATTACTTTTACAACTTCTCCTTCAGCAGCATCGCACATGGCGTTTATTTCTTCAAGAGCATATTTGTGATCTGCTTTGAATCGTCCAACATTTATTACAATGTCTATATCAATATGACCTTTTCCTTCGCCTCGAAGTTTTCGACTTTTCTGAACAGTATCTTCAGTCATGCGAGCTTTTAGGTCAATATCAACCTTGCCTAAAGGAAAATCCATAACATACGTTTCTGCAACTCCGGAACCTTTTAAAAGTAGAGGTAATCGGTCTACTTCTACCGGATTTACACAAACCGAGGCACATTTTAATGATATTGCCCAATCAGCCATTTTATCAAGCTTTGGACCTAAAGTATCTGCTTTTAAATCGGTAACATCAAGAAATGTTGCAATCCTTTCAGGACTGAAGCTTTTGATAAGCTTTAACATTTCGTCTTTTGGAAATTCAACTAATGGGGTTCGTTTTATCTGTGTTGGCATCATTTTCCCTTTCGTTTAAAAAAGAATTTTTTGTGAATTAATAACGCAATTAATATGCAAATGAGTTAGTATATAAATCGGAAAAACAAAAATAATCAATAATTAGCAAAGAATTACAAATTACAAATTTGAAAGAAAAAATCAGAAGTAAACTGCAGTTTTTTGAAAAAAAACAGAAAAAAATTATTCTACTGAAGCTTTTCGTTATTTAAGTGACGATCGCTATCGCGATCAGTTTTCTTTTTCAGACTTTTTTCTAAGGCTTCTGTTAAATCTACACCGGTTTGATTCGCAAGACAAATTAGTACGAAAAGTATGTCAGCCATTTCTTCTTCGAGGTTTTTTTCTTTATCACTTTCCTTAAATGACTGCTCACCATATTTACGAGCAATAATACGTGCAAGTTCACCAACTTCTTCGGTAAGTAATACCATATTAGTTAGTTCGTTAAAATATCGAACACCATATTTTTTAATCCACTGATCTACTAATTTTTGTGCTTTTTGTAGTGTCATTATTTCTTATTTTGTATCTATATGTATCCCCCTTGAGGGGGAATAAAAGGGGGTGGACTATACCTCCCGTTGTTTAATGAAAGTTTCAATAGTATTAATTACATCTCCAATATTATTCAGGATTTCTTCATCCTTAAATCGTATAACATCAAAACCTATTTGTTCTAAGTTTGTTTGTCTAAACTTATCTTTTTTCTCAATAGAATCAAATTTATGGCTAATTCCATCAACCTCAATAATCAGCATTAGCTCTTTACACATAAAATCAGCAATGTAATCTAATACTGGACGTTGTCTGGTAAATTGATATCCACTCATTTTATTTGCTTTAAGTGCATACTTCCATAAACAGCTTTCAGCTTTTGTCATTGAATTACGTAACTCGCGAGCAAGAGATTGTAATTTCTTATTGTAGCAGTAATTGTTCTCTGGCAATGCCTTTTTCATAATTTTTTTGTTAAATATTCCACCCCCTAATCCCCCTCAAGGGGGACACTTATGGTTTTACTAAAGGCTAAAAGCAAACAGCTTAAAGCTACTTTGATTTCCCACGTGCTAATGAGAAAAATATTCCAATAAAGCATAGTACTGCAAATATCAAAAATGCGGTTCGTATGCTCTGAATAAATTCAGGATAGTTCGAAGGGTTTATTTCTACTTTTCCAATAAATATGGAGAAAATCATCATGGCAATTCCCATACTCGACATTTGCCCCACTAATCTCATTGTGCCAACAGTTCCAGATGCAATTCCATAATATTTCTTTTCAACAGAACTCATAATTGCATTTGAATTCGGAGATGAAAACAGGGCATAACCAATTCCAAAAACAACCAGTATTGGAATAATAAACCAAATACTGGAATTGGGTCCGATAAACGCAATAACAAATAATCCGGCAGAAATCATTGCCATACCAACAGAAGCTACCTTTCCGGCATCAATTTTATCTGATAATCTCCCGGTAATTGGCGAGAAAACAGCCATTAATATTGGCTGAATTACAAGTATTTGTCCTGCTTCCTGAGGATCCAATCCCTTGATATATTGTAAGTAAAGACTCAATAAAAAACCTATAGCAAATGTTGCGCTGTAATTAATTAAAGCAGCGTAATTTGAAAATGCAAAAACCCGGTTGTTCTGGAATAACTGAATATTTATAACTGGAAACTCTTGCCTTTTCTCGAAATAAACAAAAAGAATAATTCCTAAAGTTCCTGCCAGCGTATATAAAAAGCCGGTAAATTCTGGAAGTTTGCCAAATCCATACATTAAAGAAATAATTGCCAAACCGTAAATAATGGAGCCTTTCCAATCAAACTTTTCACCTTTAGCATCAGCCCATTCTTCCTTAAGGTATATAAAACTTAAGACAACAGAGATTATTCCAAGAGGAACGGTAAATAGGAATATTCCTTCCCAGCCCCAGTTTTTTGTTAAAAAGCCTCCTATAAAAGGACCGAGTGTTAAGCCAGTATAAACAGAAGCGACAACAATTCCCAAGGCTTTTCCTCTTCTTTCGCGTGGAAAAACAGAAGTTACAATTGCCATAGCTGTTCCAAAAATTAAAGCACCACCCAAACCCTGAACAACTCTACCAAAAATAAGAATTTCAATATTGGGTGAAAATGCACAAAAGAACGAAGCAATAGTAAAAATGATTAAACCAATGTTAAATATTTTTTTGCGTCCAACAATATCTGCCAGGCGACCAAATGGAGCTAAAAACACAGCAGCCGACAAAATAAATGAAGTCGCAACCCAGCTTAACATTACTGCATTTGCAGAGAATTCTTTTCCAATAGCTGGCAATGCTATATTTGTTGCAGAACCAATAAAAGGAGTTACAAAAGCAGCAAATGAGGTAACAATTAGAGTTGCTCTTTCAAGTGATTTCTCTTTTACAGATAACATATTATGTTTTGTTTTTTGTATCAATAATGATTGTAACAGGACCGTCGTTTTCCAAAGCAACATTCATATATGCTCCAAATTCACCTGTTTTAATTTCCTTACCTAAATCACGACCTAATTGTTCAATTAATTGATTGTAAATTGGAATAGAAACTTCAGGTTTTGCTGCATGAATATAAGAAGGTCTGTTTCCCTTTTTTGTTTTAGCATGAAGTGTAAATTGACTTATGGCAAGGATTTCTCCATCAATTTCTTTTATTGATAAGTTCATTACTCCTTCTTGATCATCAAAAATCCGAAGTTGTGTAATTTTATTGCTTAACCATTCAATATCATCAGAGTTATCAGTATTTTCTATTCCAACCAGTATTAACAAACCAGTTTTAATCGACGATTTAATTTTATTGTTTATGCTAACAGAAGCCTTGCTAACTCTTTGAATGACTGCTCTCATATAATTAAATTGATTTAAGAATATTTAACGAATGTAAATAAATACATTTAATATAAAGATTGATTCAGATAAAATTTTGTAACCTTACATTCCTTTTTTTCGAATAAACTGAGACCAAACCATTTTAAATAAATATTATGAAACGATTTTTACTTATAGCTATTGTAGGATTATTTTTTCAATCTCTTTTTGCCGAAATACCCGACGGATATTATGATACTGCTGACGGAAAAGAAGGATACGAATTAAAAACAGCATTGTATAATATAATTAAAGGACATACTTCAGTTTCATATACTCCTGGGGTTTGGAATGCATTTTACACAACAGATGTTCGTGCCGATGGTAAGGTTTGGGATACATATTCAGATTGTAATTTTACACTTGGTGATGATCAGGATTCTGGCTCAGGAGGTTCGTCGGAATGTGAGTTTTATAATCGGGAACATTCATTTCCCAAGAGCTGGTTTAGTGATGCTTCACCAATGACTACAGATATATTTCATATTATGCCTACCGATAAATATGTAAATGGCCAAAGAGGAAATTTGGAATATGGAGAAGTTTCTTCACCAACTCAAACACTCATTAACGGAAGCAAAATTGGGCCAAACACTTACGGATCATTTTCAGGAACTGTTTTTGAACCAATCGATGAGTATAAAGGAGATTTTGCAAGAAATTATATTTATATGGCAACAAGATATGAAGATGTAATTTCTTCATGGCCAGGCAGTGGAATGTTAGATGGGAGTAGCGATCAGTGTTTTGAAGATTGGGCTCTGGATATGTTGATTGAATGGCATGCCGACGATCCTGTGAGCCAAAAGGAATTGGACAGAAATGATGCTATTTATGCAATTCAGGATAATAGAAATCCTTTTATTGATCATCCCGAGTTTGTAAATATTATGTACAATATTGAAAATACAGCTCCTGTAATAGAAGATCAGGAATTTACTATAGCAGAAAATAGTGCTTCAGGTACCGTGGTTGATACAATCATAGCAACTGATTCTGATTACAATGATATAACATTTAGTATTTTATCTGGAAATACTGATGATGCCTTTGCAATAGGTGCTTCAAGTGGAATCTTAACTGTAAATAATACAAGCGCACTAAATTATGATGTTATAACAATCTTCGATCTTATCGTTGAGGTAAGCGATGGTTTGTCAACTTCCAATGCAACAATAAGTGTAAATGTTGAAAATGTAACAGGCTTAAGCCCGATATCGTCAAATGCAGAAATTAAAATTTATCCTAATCCGGCTAAAGAAGAAATTAATGTTGATCTTGAGAATGGAACATCAATAAATAGTATTGTTGTATATAATCTTATTGGGGAAAAGGTTTTAGAGTTTAATGAGGTAAACAGCTCTTTTTTCACTTTTAATGTGGAACATTTACCTAAGGGTTTTTATTTTATTCAGGTTGAATATTTAAATGAAGCTTATGTGCAGAAAATAATGCTTAAATAAAGCAAGATCTTTTCTTAAATAATAAAGCGCGGCAATATTGCCGCGCTTCATTATTTGTTCTAATGTGAAATAAGTTCGAATTAAAATAAATCGTCACTTAAATCAGTATTTATTTCAACAGAACTAACTTTTAATTCCATATTTTGAACGCCAGAGATTTTAATTGAGAAAGGAAATTTAACACTATTAATTTCCTGATAATCTGTATAATTAATAACCTGAGTAAATTCACCTTGTGGCGTAACTGAGGTTTGTTTCGACTGAACTTTTAGTCCAGACTCTACATCAAAATAATCGTAGGTTGTTTGTCCTGTTGGATTAACAATTTTTAGTTTGTAAGCATCACTTTCATTAACAGGCTCGATAGCTTCTAAGGTAACAACAACACCTATTTCACTATATTTTAATTCAGCATTCATAACTGCGTCAATCTTAAGATTTTCAAGGTCGTCTCCAATTATTTCATTTTCTCCCTGAAAAGTTTTCATGATTCCACGCTCTCCGTTAAATGCTTGTTGCATCATTACGTTTCCGTTCATTGACATAATCATAGCATACATATTTGGAGCTTTTTTGTATGTTGTTTGTTTTAACTCCATTCCATTCATGCTTGTGGTAGCTGTCATTTTGATATCCTGAATTTTTTCAAGAGCTTCTTTTCCGCCAATTGCATTTACATATTTCTCAATAACCACATTAGCATCAATACCTTCAGGTAAAGCTTTTCCGCTTTCTTCTTTTACAGGATTCCCATTAATATCATAAATCTCAACTTCTCCTGTAGAACTGTATTTTTTCAAGTCCTCATAAAGTTTGTTCTTGTCTCCAATAACAACAATAATCGCTTGATTAGCATCAATATACTTTTTAGAAACCACCTGAACTTGCTCTTTTGTTACTTCATCTATTTTTTCAAGATAAGTTTGATAGTAGTCTTCAGGTAAATCATATTTTATAGAGTTGAATGCAAATCTTGCAATTGTTTGAGGATCTTCTAATGATCGCGCAAAACTCCCGGTTAAAATTGTTTTAAAAAGACTAAGTGTTTCGGTGTCAACCACTTCGTTTTTCATTCTGTTCATTTCAATAATAAACTGATTAACAGCATCGTCGGTAACTTCTGTTCCAACCTGTGCAAATGCTCTGAAATTACCAACATAAGCATTTTTAGAAAGACTTGAATAAGCACCATATGTATATCCTTTATCTTCTCTTAGGTTCGAAAGCAATCTTGATGAAAATGTTCCGCTTCCAAGTATATTGTTTGCAATTGAGCCAGAAATAGCGTCCTTGCCACCAATTTTTAGATTAACAGGATAGGTTATATTGACATATGATTGTACCGCATCGTCTTTATGAACTAAGGCAACGCGTGTTCCAATGTTTTTGTTTGGGAACTGATATTCTTGTTTTGGCACATCGCCTTTTTTCCATGATCCAAAATATTTCTCAGCATCTTTTTTAGCTTCTTTTAAACTAATATCTCCAACAATAACAAGATAAGATACATTTGGCTTATAATACGTATTATAGTATTGAACTAAATGGTCTCGTGTGATTTTTTCAATCGTGCTTTCTGTTTCTATTTCACCATATGGGTGTTGTTGATTACGCAATTTCTGTCCTACTCTGTTTGCAATAACATTTGGATTTGTTTTAGACGATGCAAGACCGGCAAGTTGTTGTTTCTTTGTTTTTTCAACTTCCTCTTTCGGATATGATGGATCTAACAATATGTCAGACATCAATTCAAGAAAAGTAGTTTTGTGTTTTGTTAGTGTCATTCCATACATTCCATTTTTAAATGTGTATAAATCAGCCCCTATGAAATCAATTGCTTCGTCAATCTCAACTTTTAATTTTGTGTTTGTTCCTGATCGCAACAAATCGCCTGCCATTGAAACATAACCTTTAGCGTCTTTTTCAAAAACAGGATTAACATCAATGGTTAATTGATAAGAAACTCTTGGAGTTTTATGATTTTCAACAACAATTACTTTAAGTCCGTTGTCTAAGGTGAAGGTCTTGTGTTCACCAATTTTAAATTCAGGAGCTGGTCCTGGTTGGGGTTGTATACTTCTGTCGAGTTGCGCAAATAATACATTGGCAAAAAGAGCAGCTATAAGTGTTAATATAATAGATTTAAATTTTTTCATAACAATTTAGTTTTAAAGGTGTTGTTTATTGTTGTTGTGATTTTGGAAGATAATATAAAACGACTCTATTATCTTTTCTTAAATATTCTTTAGCAACTCGCATTATATCTTCTCGTGAAACAGCAAGATAATTATCAATTTCTGTATTTATTAAATTAGCATCTTTATGAAAAACATAATTTATTGCTAGATTATAAGCTCTGCTTTCTAAAGAAGCATTGTCGTTTACAGCATTAACTTCATACTGGTTTTTTAGTTTTTGTAACTCCTTCTCAGAAATTAATTCATTTTGAATTCGTTCAATTTCATTATCCATAGCAGTTTCAAGATCTTTTAAATCGACACCCATGTTTGGAAAGGCATATGCGAGAATAAGACCTTCGTCTTCGAGTGAGAATGGGAAAGATCCGGCTTGCATAGCCAATTGTTTTTCATCAACTAAAATTTTATAAAATCTTGAGCTTTCTCCACCCGATAATAATGTCCCTAACATATCAACGGCGTAATAATCTTTCGTTCCGCTTTTGGGAGTATGATATGCCTGAAAAATTGCTGGCAATTGAATATTATCATAAATAGTATCTCTGATTTCTTCGTATTTTATTGGTTCTGTAACTTTAGGTCTGTAAATTTCGTTTTCGTTTGCAGGAATGTCCGCATAATACTTATTAATAAGTGTTTTTGCATCATCAAAATTAATATCTCCTACAATGGTTAAAACAGCATTGTTTGGCACATAGAAATTATTATAGAATTCTTTATAATCTTCTTCCGTTGCAGCCATAACGTGTTCTGCGCTACCCAAAACAGTCCATTGGTAAGGATGAACATTAAAAGCACGTACAGGAATTTCTCTTATAAAGCTTGCATATGGTTGGTTTTCCAAACGTTGTTTAATTTCTTCGGTAACAACCTTTTTTTGTGTTACAACACCAATTGAATCTACATTTAAATGTAGCATTCTTTCAGATTCAAGCCATAAACCTAATTCAAGCTGATTTGATGATAATACTTCATAAAAGAAAGTTCTGTCCTGGGTTGTGTTGGCATTAAGTGTTCCACCTGCTTTATCGACGATTTTTGAATATTCGCCACGGGCAATATTTTCTGAGCCTTCAAACATAAGGTGTTCAAAAAAGTGTGCAAAACCGGTTCTTTCAGGCTTTTCATTTTTAGATCCTACGTGATACGTAATTGTAACTACAACCAAAGGGAAGCTGTTATCCTGGTGTAAAATTACATGTAATCCGTTATCCAGATCGTACTCTTCAAATTCAATTTTATCAGCCTGTGCAAATATTGAGGTTGCAAAAGTTAATAAAATAAAGCTTAGTAATAATTGTTTGATTTTCATAGTTTTGTTAATGTTTAATTTATTTGTTTATTAATCTTCATCATATATATAATCGATAATTTCTCCAGGTTTACAGTTTAGTTCACGGCAAATAGAATTTAGTGTTGAAAAACGTATAGCCTTTGCTTTTCCGCTTTTTAAAATGGAAAGATTTGCAATGGTAATATCAACCTTTTCAGATAGCTCCGTAAGAGTCATTTTTCTTTTTGACAATATTTTGTCAAGCTTAACGATAATTGGCATGTTTTTATTATCTTAAATTGTTAATTCCTGTTCTTTCTTCACTTCCAGTCCTATTCTGTAGATTTCTGCAATAACCAAAACAATTAGAGCCCAGAACAAGTCTATTCCCGCATCAAAATTTAATTTAAGATCGAATGATTTTTCAAACAGAATGATTTTATCAAACCAAAAATATTTTAGAATTAACGGATAAATTATTTCAAGAAAAGCTGAAAAAAGAATTGCAAAAGCAATTTTTCTAATGCGCCAGGTATTTTTTGAATGAAAAATGTTTTCGGACTTCAAACCTGAGCGGATTGATTTAAATATTTTCCATAATAAATAGATAACATAATATGCTATTAATAACGTTATAACGAAGAAGATATAATTTAAAACACCGGTAAATCCATATTTGCTATTTATATTAAATGAAAGAAAAGCATCGTCTATTAATATTTCATATTGTTCTCCTGATTTAAGTTCCAAAAGCGCATTTTCATAGATGTTAACCGAAACATCAATAACCGGAAAAAATGGTTCGAGTTCTGGCTTGTAGATAGATTGAATAAAGAGAAAAACGGAAAGAAGAATCAGAATTCCTCCCAGACCCATAATGGTGGTAAGAAACCAGTAAATTAAACCGATAATTTTTTTATTTTTTATTTTATGCAGATTCATTAATTTGACTTTTGAATTAAATAGCAAAGAAATAGTTTTTATTGATAAACAATAAATAAAAATAGTTAAAAAAATAAAAATTCGTTTAAATATTTAAATTACAATACAATAACCCATTCCAGGTAAGGTAAAATGCGCTTTAAATATGTTGATATTAAGAGTTTTACAAAATATTTTAATAAAATCATTGCAAATCATTCAAAAGTTGTTTAACTTTTCGATTCAAAAAATACCTTAAACAGGCAACAGAGTAAACTTACAAAATTATGGAAAAAGACATTTTATTAGTTCCCTGGGATTTCACAGAAGTAGCAGAATATGCATTAGAACATGCAATAAAAGTTGCAAAACGATTAAATAACCAAATCACATTAATTCACGTTGTAAAAACGCTAAAAAAAGGAGAAGAAGCGTTAGTTGAATTAAATAAAGATATTGAAAAACTTACTGAGAAATATGGATATGAGTTACATCCCTTGGTTCTTGAAGGAAGCTTATTTCATGTAATTTCAGATTATGCTTCTGAAAACAATGTTAGTATGGTTGTTATGGGAACCCATGGCATTAAGGGCATGCAGAAATTCACAGGAAGTTATGCTTTAAAAGTTATTGTTGGTTCAAAAATTCCATTTATTGTTGTTCAGGACCCTCCTTCAAAGAAAGAGGTTTTTAAAGACATTGTATTCCCTCTGGATTATAGAAGTGAAGCAAAACAAAAACTACAGTGGGCTTTATTTTTAGTTAAATATTTTGAGGTTAAAATCAATATAATAATTCCAACATTAAAAGATAAGGCGTTAAATACGAAGTTGATGGGTAATGTACACTTCGCCGAAAAAATTCTTGATAAATATGATTGTGACTATGAGCTGCACAAGATAGAAGGAAGTAATTCTGCTGAAGAATCTATAGCTTTTGCAAAAAAAGTTGATGCCGACATGATTCTGATTATGACTACAAAAGGAATTGGAATTGCAGACTATGTTTTGGGAGCACAAGAGCAGTATATAATTGCTAACACAGCCAGAATTCCTGTAATGGTTGTTAATCCAAGAACAGATCTTAGTCGTTACGGTACATTTAGTGCTACCGGAGGATAAAATATTATTATAAATATGACATAATAATGAACAAGGAGTTTTACTCCTTGTTTTTTTATTGATTTTATGTAATTGATTACTTAATTTAGGTAAAAAAATATACTTTTGCCGCGATTTTAATAAGCAGACATAACTAATATTTATAAATATGACTTTTGTAACAAAAGAAAAATTTCTATCTAAAGAATGGTTTTATAGTTATTCCTTAATAGCTATAGGATCTTTTATTCTGGCAGCGGGTTTTGTTTATTTTATCGATCCGCATAAAATTGTACCTGGAGGTGTTTATGGTGTTGGAATTGTTGTAAAAAATATAACATCCGAAATAATGCATGAAGGTATTAGGATTCCTTTCTTTAGTGAACCTATTTTTAAGGATGGACTCGGTATTGGGTTTGTTGGGTTAATTCTGAATATTCCTTTAACTATTTTAGGAATTAAAGTTTTAGGTCCAAGGTTTGGCGTAAAAACAATAGTAGGTTTTTTACTAACCTCTATTTTTATTGATTTTCTTGATGCAGAGTTTACCGGGGCTTTAGTTGATGATGTTTTATTATCGTGCGTATTTGGAGGAGTTTTAATTGGATTTGGCTTAGGTTTAATTTTTAAATCAAGGGCAACTTCAGGAGGATCTGATATTATTGCCATGATATTGGCTAAATACACAAGAATGTCGTTAGGACTTTTAATAATTGCCGTTGATTCTGTTATTGTTTTGATCGGGCTACTGGTTTTTAAGGACTGGAAAATACCACTATATTCCTGGATTGTTATATACATTACCGGGAAAGTAATCGATGCAACATTACAAGGAGTAAGTTATGACAAGGCTCTTTTTATTATTTCTGATAAATATGAAGAAATTAGAGATAAAATTATCAATGATTTAAAAAGGAGTGGAACTTTGATAAACGGCAATGGCATGTACAAAGGTTTGGAGAAAAAGATAATTTTTACAAATGTTAACAGACGAGAACAAGGAATTTTACAAGATTTCATTAAGGAAATAGATCCAGATGCTTTTATGACAGTAATTGATGCTCATGAGGTTCTGGGGAATGGATTCAAACCTATTCAAGAAGATTAATAGTATATAATGAATAAGAAAGGGAGCTTTAGGCTCCCTTTTTATTTAAGTAAATTATTTATTTTGACTTAAATTAATAAAATCGATATAGTTAGAGTGATGTTCTCCATATATTTCAGCAGACTCACCAACTATTTTATAAGTGCTTTTCTCACCGGCAATTTTACTAAACAGGATTTCAAATTCCTCGTTGTTTTTATCAATCATTATTATTCTTGATAAATTATCGTGAATATCTGCAGCGAGCTTTTTGTGGCATATAGGACAAAAAAACTCATGTTTTTCACCTTCTGTAACTATGAATTCAGGATTTCTTGATGTAGTATAATTACCTATCTCCGGGCTAAATAACACAAGCCCTTTATTTTTATGTTTTGATTCCGCAACTAAAACTATGTGATCACCTACATTTAGAAATCCTCTGCATTTTGGACAAATGAAATTTGGTTTCATAATATTTTCTCCTTAAGAAATGGTTTAATAACAGGTTAATATCAATTTATAAAGACAGAGTTCACTATTGTATACGTAATTATTTATTTATAGTTATTTATTTAATTAGAAATTATTGTTTTATAAGCTTATATGAATAAGATTTTCCGGATGAAATTACCTTAATAAAATAAAAACCACTTGATAAATCAGAAATACTAACTGATATAAGATCTTTATATGTATTAAACTGTTTTATTAATATACCATTCAGGTTAAAAATCTGAACATGTTTTCTTTGATTATGCAGATTAATATTAAAACGCAATTGAATACGATTGCTTGCCGGATTAGGAAATATTTTAAAAAGCGAGGAGTTGTTTCCCGGAGAATTCACAGAATCGATAGTTGCAGATTCCTTTAAAATATAATTATTGGGATCCATCTCAATGGAAATAATGTTTTTACTAAAAGGGATAGAATAAAACTCATTATTTTTTGATTGGTAAAGTCTAACCGTTGTATCTCCATCAGAAAAAGAAATCTTATAGTCGACATGTATTTGAAAAAGAGGTGTTTCAGTGGAAGAAGTTCTTTGCTGAGCCAATAAATGTAAAGAGTCATTTACCTGTGAATATTCTACCGAAAAACGAGGAAATCCTTTTCCGTAATACCATTGATTAAAAAAGGCATCAAAATCAATATCTGTATAAGTTTCAAGCGAATTTTTAAAATCATCTCCTGTTGCAACTCCATTAGCATATTCGGCAAGGTAATTTTTAATGGCTGAAAAGAAAACTTCATCATCATTAATTTCATTTCTGATCATATGGATCAGTGCAGCACCCTTTTTGTATGAAAGTGCATAATTGAAAATACGGCTCTCATAAGCAGCATCTTCAAATGGAATGTATACACTTCCATGCGGTTCTTCAAGAGCGTAGCTATGTGCATCTTTCATCCAGTTATCAGCTTCGGTTAAAGAAACCAGATTTTCTTTTGCTACATATTCGGTATAAGAAGCAAAACCTTCGTTTATCCATATGTCTTGCCAGCTTGCACAGGTAACATAGTCACCAAACCACATATGTCCAAGCTCATGCGCAACAAGATAAAAGTTGAAATTTATCATTGTCGACATAGTTTGATGCTCCATTCCGCCATTGAGCTCTGCCAAACAATGCCCGTATTTTTCATTTCTAAATGGATATAAGCCAAATTTGTCGCTATATAATTCAATTAAATCAGCTGTTTTATCAAGATCGTTTTTATAATAGTCAAGACAACCATCAGAATTATAAATATAATTCTGAATTAATACAGGATCAGAACCTTTTGGATACGCATTAATGGAATAATCTTGGTATTCTGAGACAGAAAATGAGATAAGATAATAATCGATTGGATAATTTGTTTTCCACTCAAATCGCTTTTTGTTATTTGGTAGGCTTACCTCACTAGTTAATAATCCATTTGAGCCGGCTTTTAAATCATCGTCACATGTAAGGAAAATATATGCAGAATCAATTTTATCCGACAAAACTTGTTTGCAAGGCCACCATTCATATGCGTGAAAAGATTCAGATAAAGTATAAGTAACTTTTTTATTCCAGGTTGTATTTGTTTTGTTTGTAACGCCTGCACCAATTGGCGTACCATGATAATAGATTTCTGTAATTATTTCAGAGCTTTCAGGAAGCGCAGGACTGAAAATATATCGTAAATAATTATTATTGTGAGTTGAGGCTATTTTAACGTCATTAATAATTACCGAATCTACTGTTAGATAGTCGTTTAAATGAAATAAAAGAGTATCAAGAGTTTGTTTTGTTTTTGCATGCAAGCTTGCACGTCCTTTTATATAGGTTGATTCATCTGTAACCTCAAGGTCAAGATGGACAAAATGCAAATCATAATTATCAAGTAAATGGTTGTAGTATAGGTTGATATTACTTTTGTTTCTTGATTTAAAAGAAGATTTAAATGACTCCGGATTCGGTGTTTGCGAAAGCATTAAAAGAGGTATAAAGAAAAGAATAACAAAAAGTGTTTTTTTCATAACAACAAAATTAGTTTAATTAAAAATAGAAATAATATTAGTAAGATTAATACTAGGTTTGATTTTTAACTTGACTAATACTTATAGAATTCATAAATTTATATAAATAAAAAACTTACGGATGAAACAAAAGAAAGTTAACATCAAAGGGAAAGACATTTTTTATTACGAATCCAAAGACAATGGACATCCTGTTGTTTTTGTTCATGGAATGTCATCATCGGCCTCAATATTTATCAGACAATTAATTGATTCGGTTTTATCTTATCAGTTCAGGTTTATAGCACTGGATTTAATAGGTTATGGAAATTCCGAAGCTTCAGATAATCCAGAAAATGATTATACAATTTCCGGATTAAGTAATTTTCTGATTGATTTTTGTAAGGAGTTAAAGCTTGAAGATGCTGTGTATGTGGGTCATAATACAGGAGCAAATATAATTATAGAGGCTTTTGATAAATTAAATAATCCGTCAGGGCTTGTATTGCTTGGGGCTGTTCCTTTTTCGAATCCTGTAACCGATGAAATGTTTCTAAAAAAATCATTTTTTGAAACATTTGCAAAAGCCGGAATGGACGATAGTGAGGTACATCAATTTGCAGCATTACTTGTAGAAGAAAAAACAAAATACCCGGAATTTATACCAGAAATAATAAGGAAAGCAGATTTAAAAACCAGAGAATGTCTTTTCAAATCAATTCTGAAAGGAGATTATAAGGACCAGATTGAAATAATTAAAAACATAAAAGTTCCTGTTGCGGTTTATTTTGGAGAACTTGATCTGATTATCAATTTTGATTATTTAAACTCAATTGATATTCCTACAATTTGGAGAACTATTATTCAAATTATTAAAGACACCGGACATATTTTCTTTTACGAAAGTCCAGCTGATTTTAATGTAAGTTTTGAGGCATATTTACATACTGCATTTAACAATTAGATTTACAAATACTCTATAATACAAGGATTGTTTTAATCACAAATTTTTTAATATAAATCAAATAAGTAACACAATGAAAAAAACAATGGTATTGGTATCGATGTTTCTTTTTGTTGCTGTAATTACATTAGCGCAAGATTGCAAATATTATTTTCCAAAAAAGCAAGGAGCACAAATAGAATATAAAAGCTTTGATGGAAAAGATAAGCTAACAGGAAGTAGTATTCAGATTAGTAAAGAAATAATTGAAACAGGAGGTGCTTATACGGCAAAAATAGAAACACAATCATTTGATAAGAAAGGAAAAGAAACAGGTTCAAATGAGTATAGTGTTAAATGTGAAAATGGCACATATTCTATCGATATGAAAAGCTTTATGGATGCTCAAACAATGGCAGCATATGAGGATATGGATGTGAAGGTAAATAGCGATAATCTTGAGATTCCTGCTAACCTGAATGTTGGAGATGAATTAAAAGACGGAAAATTAGAGATTAGTATTTATTCTGAAGGAATGAAAATAATGGGTATGGTAACTGATATTACTAAAAGAAAAGTTGAAGCAAAAGAAGAAATTACTACAAATGCAGGAATTTTTAGTTGTTACAAAATTACTTATACAATGACAGTTAAGTCAATGTTTAGTGTTCGAATGGAAGCAGCAGAATGGATTGCAGAAGATGTTGGAACCGTAAAGAGCGAAACGTATTCTAATGGAAAAACTATGGGATATACATTATTGACAGGAATAAATAATGAGCTGTCTCCTAATAGACTATTTTTAAATAAATTTAGTTAAAACCAGAGAAGAATACTTCTCTGGTTTTTACACGTTTAAACTCAAATGAAGTCTTTTTGCATTAACAGTTTCTTGTTTTTTAACAGAGTTCTAATTTATTTTTCCATAAAATGTATCATAAAATATATTTTATGGTACATTTATGTTTTTAAAAGCAGTAATTATAAGTATAATTTAAAATTTTTTAAAATGAAGCGAGTTTATTTTTTTCTTTTAGGGATGTTTCTATTGAGTGTTTGCGCACCAAATTTAAAAGCGCAGGCAGATCAATTTAACGGTATTATTGAAGAGTTAACAGAAAACATTAAAACGGTTAGTACAACAAAGCTCACATTTGAACAAGAAATTAAGATTGTTCTACCAGGAGTAATTAGTTTTATAAATAAAGAGATTAATCAAAAAGGTGAAATAACAGAGTTTATTTATGAATTTAACCTTGCAGATATCGACCCTGTTATGGTAAGGGAAATAACCGAAAAAGAAAAAATGTATGTACAATTAATAGTTGATAAAAATCAAAAGTTAGTTACAATAACTAAAAATGGCGAGCTTGATTCATATAATAAGCTTGTAAAAATATATGCTGAAGATATTGATAATGCACGAATAATTAAAGAAAAAATAAAAGAGCTGATTCCTGTTGCTGAAAATATTATGGAGAATAAATTTAGTTTGGACTCTTATGAAGAAAAGCTTATTTGGTTAACAGAAAATGTTAAGGATGTAAATATTAATGACGAATCGTTTCAGCAAAAATTAACTAAAGACGAACTATATACCGGAAAAGTTAATCTTGAGGTTGTTGAAACAAGTGAAAAATCATCTAAAACAAGAAAGTTTGAATTTAATTTAGCAGATATTAATCTAAACTCATTAAAATTTGAAGTTAAGGGAGCTGTGTTTTCAGTTGTTTTTGAAACAAAAGGTAAAAGAAAGCTTATTAAAAGCTATGCAGAAGGAGAACTTTCAAATTACGGATATAAAATTAAAATTATTGCATATAATATTGAGAATGCACGAGATTTAAGATACATTTTAGATCAGACTATTCCTCTTGCAGAAGAAGAACTTAAAAGCTCATTGCCGATAATTAGTGATTTAAACGAAGCAACAACCTTGTTAAGTAGAAGTATTGGCAATATTGTTATTGGCGAAATAACGTATGATCAGATATTTTTAAACGACTGTATAACAAAACTGAGTATTGTTAAAGACGACATGAAAAAGAAGGTTGATTCAAGGTATGAATTTAATCTTTCTGACATTAATCAGAACTCATTAGATTATAAAGTTAGTGGAAAAAAGTTCGTATTAACTTTTCAGACAGTAGGGGACAGTAAATTAATAAAAGTTTTCGAAAACGACGAACAACAGAATTATATTAACGACATAGAAATTTTATGTAATGATATGGAAAATGCGCGTTTATTATTGCATGTTTTTAAAAAGACAATACCTCTGTGTGAGTCAAATATCGCAAGGCTTGTTCCTGAACAGAATATTGGAAATAAAATAGACTGGCTTATTGAAAACACAACTGAGGTTTCTGTAGGAGAAACAGTATACAGTCAGTTATTAGAAAGAATATCAGAAGATAATAATAAACTCAGATTAACGCTGAAGGAAATTACTGTTAAGAAAAACACAGAATATATATATGAATTTAATTTATCTGATATAAATCCTAATAGTCTTGAATATGATATTTCAGGAAAAAAATTATCGGTTAATTTAGTTACAAATTACAATACCAAAGTAATTAAAATTTATAAAGATGGTGAAATACAAAGTTATGCAAGCCAGATGAATATTCATGTTTCAGACATCGAGAGTGCAAGAAATATTTTATTAGCTCTAAAAGAGTGTGTTACAGAAAATGCAGAATAAAAACAAACAATTAAATATAAAAGCCGGCGAATTAGCCGGCTTTTTTTGTAGCCCCAACAGGAACGAAAAACGAGATGAATATGAAAAGTTAACTTCCGGTAGAGTTTTCAAATCAAGATACTTTATGGTAGGTCTTCTCACAAATAAATATAAACTGGACCTATAGCTTTGGAATTTTTGTATGAGTTATTTCATATCATAAACTTTTTGAATGATATTAATTAAATTAACAAATGACAAATAATATTAGTGTAATGCATAATTAAATTAGTAAAATGACAAATAAAATTGCATAATGCCAAATATAATTGACAAAACACACTATATTTGTAAAATATATTAAATGTTATGGCAAAAAGAAAAATTATTCTATTACCTAAATCCTCGCGAATATTATCTGAATTAGGGGGGAATATTAAAATAGCAAGGTTGAGACGAAAATTAAGTTCTGAACAGGTTTCAGAAAGAGCGAATATTAGCAGACCAACATTAACTGAAATTGAGAAAGGAGCTCCTACTGTTAGCATTGGATTATATTTTTCTGTTTTACATGTTTTAGGGTTAGAAAAGGATTTTTTGCTTTTGGCAAAGGATGATGTATTGGGAAGAAAATTACAAGATGCCAAAATTAATACACAAAGAAGAGCACCTAAAAGAATGAGTGATGAGTAAAAGAAAAATTTATGTATATGCTGATTGGCAGGGATTTGAAACTCCATCTTTAATTGGGTATTTATACTCTGAACGATTAAGAGGAAAAGAAATATTTTCATTTGAATACACCAAAGAATGGTTGAATTCAGAAAATGCTTTTTTACTTGATCCTGAATTGCAATTATACCCAGGTCTACATTATTTGAGTGATGAAGAAAAGAAAAACTTCGAAATTTTTACAGATTCATCACCGGATCGTTGGGGGCGTTTACTAATGAGAAGAAGAGAAGCGGCCTTGGCTAGAATTGAAAAAAGAACAGAACAAACACTCTTTGAAACGGATTATTTACTTGGCGTTTTTGATGGACACAGAATGGGAGCGTTAAGATTTAAATTAGAAGAGAATGGTCCATTTTTAAATGACAACAGAAAATTAGCAAGCCCTCCATGGACATCACTAAGGGAGCTGGAACAAATTAGTTTAAAATTGGAGGAAGATGATATTACAGATGATCCGGAATATTTTAAATGGCTGAGTATGTTAATTGCACCGGGTTCTTCATTAGGAGGCGCAAGGCCTAAAGCTAGTGTAATTGGCAAAGATGGAAATTTGTGGATTGCAAAATTCCCAAGTCGTGCTGATAATGGTAATGTTGGAGGATGGGAAATGGTAACTTATGAATTAGCTTTAAAAGCGGGCATTAATATGGCAGAGTCCAAGGCACAAAAGTTTTCTTCCGATTATTATACTTTTCTAACTAAACGATTTGACAGATCCGAAGAAAATGAACGAATTCATTTTGCATCTGCGATGACTATGTTAGGTTATACTGATGGACAGGACCATAGTGATGGAGCAAGTTATTTAGAATTAGTAGAGTTTATTTCAAATAATGGAGCTAATGTTAATAGTGATTTAGAAGAACTTTGGAGAAGAATAGTTTTTAGTATTTGTGTTTCAAATACTGATGATCATTTACGAAACCATGGTTTTATACTTTCAGAAAAAGGTTGGCTGTTATCTCCTGCATACGATATAAACCCTAATGAAACAGGAACAGGACTAAAGTTAAATATTTCGGAAAATGATAATGCACTTGATCTTGATCTTGCCATGGAAGTACATGAATACTTTCGTTTAAGCAAAGAGCAAGCAATCAAAATAATTAATGAAGTAAAAAAATCTGTTCAAAGCTGGAAAGCAATTGCAGTGAAATATGGAATTTCTAAAGCAGAACAAGACCTAAAAAACATTGCATTTTCAAAATCAGAAGATTAGAATCATATAGAGAGTCTAATTTTAAGTTAACAGTTAGATTTTTTAATACTCGATAAACACACTACATTTAAACTGTTTTATCATAATATAGATGCTTCTGAAGCTTAATAAACAATGAACTTATATTTTCTTTTATGAAAGTCCTGTCGATTTTAATGTAAGCCTTGAAACCTACTTACATACTGTATTTACTAAATAAAGAATCTTATTTTTAGATTTGCCAAATTTGTTTTATGAATATTGAAACATTTAAGATGCTATAAAAGAAAAAGATAGTAAAGAATAGTATAAGTATAAAAAAGCAATTCCAAATTCAATAAAAAAACCTTTAAAATGCATTTGTTCTGAATATAACCCGCCTGAAGTTATGTTTTCCTGATTAAAACAGCAGAAAAGTTACAATAATAAATAGAGAATACTTAGCTTTAAAAGAAAAGTAAATGCTTAGAATTATTAGTAAATGAATAATCATAATGAGAATAATGTTTCATACTATGTTTCGAAATTTATTAACGGAACAAACCAATCTATTTTTTTAACAGGAAAAGCCGGTACGGGAAAAACAACCTTATTAAAACAAATTGTTGATACTACCCACAAGAAAGCAGTTATCGCAGCTCCTACAGGAATAGCGGCAATTAATGCCGGTGGTGTAACTTTACATTCATTGTTTCATTTACCTTTTGGTTCATATATTCCCGATAATGTGATACCTGCCGGTAGCGAGTTTTCATTTCAATTAACAACTCCCAAAACGCTTATTCGAAATCTTAAAATGAATTCGCATAAAAAGGCATTATTACGCGAAATGGAATTGTTAATTATTGATGAGGTTAGCATGTTACGAGCCGATTTATTAGATGCTATCGATAATATTCTGCGCTATGTACGACGAAACAATTATCCTTTTGGAGGGTTGCAAATTTTATTTATTGGTGATCTCTGGCAATTACCTCCTGTTATTAAAAATGAAGAATGGAATATTCTAAAAAGGTACTATTCAGGCATCTTCTTTTTTAATGCTACTACGTTTACCCAAACGGATATAATTCATTTGGAGCTGGAAAAAATTTATCGCCAAACGGATACTGATTTTATTGGTTTGTTGAACAATTTCAGGTTAAATAAAATTAACCAGACAGATATTGATATTATTAATAAACAGTATAAACCACAATTTAATTTACTCGAAAACGAGGGATATATTTATTTAACTACTCATAATCATAAAGCTGATAAGATTAACAAACAAGCTCTTGAGAAATTAGCAGGTAAATCATATCATTTTGATGCATATATTGATGGAGAGTTTAACGAACAGGCTTACCCAATTGATATTACCTTAGAACTTAAAAAAGGCGCACAGGTAATGTTTATTAAAAACGATTACTCAGGTAACCAAGCGTATTATAACGGTAAAATTGGCAAAATAGAGTCTGTTTCGGACAGTAATATTATTGTAAGTTTTTCGGACGGATCACATCCTGCTGAAGTAGAGAAATATACCTGGGAAAACAAAAAATTTGCTTTAAATAAAATAAGTAAAGAAATCGAAGAAAAAATTGTTGGAACTTTTGTACATTATCCTATTAAACTGGCATGGGCTATTACAATACATAAAAGTCAGGGTTTAACTTTCGAAAATGCCATTATTGATATATCGCAGGCTTTTGCTGCCGGACAAACATATGTTGCTTTATCGAGGCTAACATCATTAAAAGGATTGGTGTTGGCATCTCTTGTTCGTTGGTCGGGTCCGGAAACGGATAAGACTCTTTTAACTTTTTCTCAAACGAAAACATCAATTAATGATGCAGATAATAAATACGAATCGGAGTCGAAGCAATATGTTAATAATAAAGTGTCGGAATCTTTTGATTTTAGCACTTTAGCGATTGCTTTGCGCGGTCATATCGAAACATACGATAAAGATTCTAATAAATCTTCCAAACAGAAACACTTAAAATGGGCGCAAAATCAACTAAAAAATACATTAGTATTAGTTGATATATCGGGTAAATTCCAAAATCAAATTAAATCAATAATTAAATTAAACCAAGAAGATTATTTATCTTGTTTAAAAGAAAGAGTGATAGCTGCAAAAGATTATTTTGTTCCCTTATTAAAAGAAAAACAAGACGAAATAGAATCACATATTACCTTAGTTCGAAAAGAGAAAGGAATAAAAAAGTATCTTGCTGAATTAAAAGAACTTCAGGCTGTTTTTTATGGTCAAATACTGCTTATTTACAAATCTGAAGCCTTATGTAATGCTATTTTAAATAATGAAGAATTGAATAAGAAAACGTTTCAATCAATAACAGAAACAGTCAAAAAACCGGAGGAAGAAAAGAAAAAGAAATCAGAAAATTCAAAAGAGAATAAAGGTGAGCCTAAAGTTAAAACATCAATAATTACATGTGCGCTGTATAAACAGGGAAAGTCAATTGAGCAAATTGCTGATGAACGATCATTAAATGTACGAACAATTGAAGGTCATATAAGTAACTGTGTTAAAGAGGGGATAATTAAAATCAATGGGCTTGTTGTGCAGGAACGAATAGATGAGATTGTGTATGCAGCATCAGAACTTGACACAACGCGTTTAAAAGAAATAAAAGAATATTTGGGAGACGATTTTTCTTATCCGGAAATAAAATTTGTTATGTCGTGGATAATATATAAAAATACTGATGAGAAATAACATCTGTTTTATTGATCCTCAATTTCTAAAGTAATTCGGTTTGATTGTGGGCGTAAACTTGTGATATTGAAATTTAACTTACTGATAAAGAGTAATTGATTGTAGCCCCAACAGGACTCGAACCTGTATCTACAGTTTAGGAAACTGCTATTCTATCCCTTGAACTATGGGGCCATTAATTTTGCTACAAAAATAGATTTTTTAATCATATTTTCAAATTACAAAGTAAAAGGGATTCAATGACTTCTCGTTATATGTTTTTTGTCTGCACAATTTGTCTGTAACTTTGTTAAGTTTAATTCGTCTCAAGGATGATTTATTAATCTTTATTATATCAATATGAGAAAAATTATTTTAGTAGTCTTAATATCTTTAATTAGTATTTATGCTAATTCACAATGCATTGAAGGGCAAATTATAAGTAATACAGGCGATACTATTGCTTATGCAACAGTTTATGCTCAGAGTATATCCAAAGGAACAACTTCTAATGCTGAAGGAAATTACAAACTTGATTTACCTGCAGGAGAACACTTAATAACCGTACGTTATTTGGGTTATAAAACAAAAGAAATAAATGTAAACTGTACAGGAGGTACTCAAAAATTGGATATTGTATTACAAGAACAACTCTATAAAATACCTGAAGTGCGAATTTTAGCAAGCGGCGAAGATCCTGCTTATGGAATTATGCGAAAGGCAGTTGCAATGAGTTATTATTATTTAAATCAGGTTGAGGAATACGATTGTAGAGTATATTTGAAAGGATCAGGAAAATTTGATAATATTCCCCGGTTAATGAAAAAGGCATTAAAAAAAGAAGGTCTTGAAGAAGGGAAAGTTATGATAATGGAGAATATCAGCGACCTGAATTTTAAACTCCCCAATATTATTGAGCAAAATATAATTTCAATGCGTAGTACCATTGAAGGGAGCGATGAGTCTCCAATGGATTATATTACAATATCATTATATCAAGAAATTAATGGAATAATTTCTCCATTAAGTCGCGACGCATTTGGGCACTATAAGTTTGAATTGCTGGCATCTTTTTACGACCAGGATTATTTAGTACATAAAATCAAGGTAATTCCTCGCCGGGCAGGCTATGATCTTTATTCAGGAGAAATATACATTGTTGATGGATTTTGGCATTTACACAGCGCAGAACTTCAGGTAGAACAAAAAATGTTTAAAATAAAATGGAATCAAGTTTATAGTCCGGTAAACGAAGAGGTTTGGATGCCAATAAGTCATAATTTCGATATTGAAGCAGGAGCAATGGGCTTCGAGGTAAAGTTTAAATACATTGCATCGGTATCAAACTATAAAGTAAGGCTAAACTCAAATATTGATCATTCCATTTATCGTAACATGCTTGTCGAAACACAAGAAGAAATGGACGAATTGAATCAAATAATGGGAGAGCAACAAAAAGAAATTAAGGAATTGGTTCAAAAAGAGGATCTGTCAAAAAAGGAATCGCGTAAGCTAAAGAAATTGGTTAAAAAAGAAATTGATAAAACAGAACCAGAAAAAAAGGATTTAGAACTTAAAGAAAAGGATTTACAGAATGTTGAAGATAGTGCAAGCTTACGTTCTGTAGCATATTGGGATTCCATTAGACCAATACCGCTTTCTTTTGGCGAGCTTGATAGTTATAAAATCAAAGACTCTGTTCAATTACGAATGGAAACCGACACAACTTATCGTGATTCACTCGAACATGAAGAGAAAAGATTTAAATGGGGTGGATTAATTACAGGAGACTCACATCGTTTTGCCGACGTACACAGATTTAGTTATGGTGGATTAATCGATTTAGGTCACATAAATTATAATACAGTTGATGGATTAAAATACGGAATGGATTTTCGATATTCTTATAACAATGATAGTACTGGCAAATATCTTAGCATTAGAAATAATATCGACTATGCCTTTGCAAGAGAAGCATATACAAGTGATATTTCAATGTATTATCGTTACAATGGTTTAAAAAGAGCATCAATAAGATTAAGTGGTGGTCGTGCTACCTCTGATTTCGATTCAGGTTCAGGAATTACCGAAAACCTAAACTTAATAACAACGCTGTTTTTAAAAGAAAATCATTTAAAATTATATCAAAAGGATTTTGTAAAAATTGGTCATACTACTGATATAATAAATGGATTAAGGTTGTACACTGGATTTGAATATGCACAAAGGCAAGAACTAATTAATCATTCCGATTTTTATCTATGGGATCCATTTGATACTGATTTTACATCAAACGTTCCTCCAGTTGACAATTTCAATACGGATTTGGTTCAGAGTCATAATGCTTCTTTACTTTCAATTAATGTAAGCTATACACCTGAATATTATTATCGAATCCGAAATGGGGTAAAAAGGAATACACACTCACGTTTTCCTACGTTCCGATTAAATTATATGAAAGGAATAAAAGGATTTCTTGACAGTGATGTAGATTTTGATCGACTTGATTTTACAGTTACTCAAGGAATAAATATTAGAAGAATAGGTGCGTTTAGATACAAATTAACGGCAGGATCGTTTCTTAATTCAAAAGACGTGTCTTTTGCCGATTATAAACACTTTGGAACAAATACGCCTTTCTTAATTGGAACATTAGAAGGAAGTACCTTCCGACTAATTGACTTTTATGATTATAGCTCAAACAAAAGTTATTTCGAAGGTCATGCACGAATAGAGAACGACCGTATTCTTCTTAAACGATTACCGATTCTTAATAAAACATTAATGCGAGAAGTGGTTTATGTAAACTATTTAGCTACTACAGGTAATAAACCTTACTATGAAGTTGGATACGGATTAAATCAGATTTTCCTAATGTTTAATCTTGAAATTTTTACTGGATTTAAAGGTGCTTCACATGAATATACAGGAATAAAAATCGGAATACCTTTTGTTGGTAGAAACGGAACGCAAGTTATGATTGGCGGCTAATTTTTTTATAAGTTTTTGCAATAAAAAAAGGCTTGTCTGATATCAGGCAAGCCACTTATTATTATTAAATAATAATATTAAAAATTTACACCCAAAGTAATTGCAAGAGCACCAACCTTTTGATCAAATTTTTCTATCCTGGAATTGCCATCAAGATTAGTTATAGTGCTTTCTAACTCTGGTTCGCCTAATCCAAAATATCTAAAGCCAATATTAAAACGTTCGTAAAAAATAAGGCCGCCACCAACAGAAAAACCAAATGAAGTATAAATATCAAATTCCATTCCCCAGCTTTCTCCGCCTACTGTTACCCCACGGTTACCAGGTTTTATAAAGTTCAGGCCTGCCTGTAATGCACCAAAAACTTCTATGTGGCCCGATATGTCTGCCTGATACTTTAAACCTGTAAGTACTGGAAAACTCATTGTAGATTTTGTTTTGACCACACCATCATCGGGCATACCAAATTCTTCAATAAGAAATTCTTTTAAACCAGATTCATCATGTGGATTCAAAATAATAGAAATACTGGTAACCCAGCCAAGTCCTTCAGTACCAATTGCCTTAGTGTATTCTGCACTAATACCAAACCCTGTTTCTGCATATCCTGCACCTTCACCACTATTATTACCAAAATCGCCTGAAGGAAGAGCTAGGAATCCATATATAGATTCCTGAGAAAACACATTAATGTTAGAAAATAAAGAAAAGCATAAAAATATAACCACAATTTTTCTCATAATCAGTTCTCCATGTTTAAATTGTAAGTTAAGTAACAAATTACGCATAAAAGGCTAAAAAGCAAAATTTTACGAAAAACATTTGATCAAAGGTAGCTTGTAAATACATTAGAAATTACAGCAAAATGAATAAATTTCTCAATACCGACCGGAATACTTTTGGTAAATCAGGAGAAGCATACGTATTGTATCTCCAGATTTCTTTTTTATTTATAAACCAATCACTACTATAATTAATTTACCGGTAAACTGAATCTTTTTGTTATTTTTACAGATTCTAATATTTTTAATAAGGCATGAATACCATTGATCTCGTATTTGCAATTTTATTACTCTGGAGTGCTTATCGCGGATACACGAAAGGTTTTATTGTACAACTGGCAACCCTTGCTGCATTATTATTGGGAATACTTGGAGCCGTAATGTTTTCTGATTTTACTTCAGAACTTATAATTAAGAAATTCGATGTTTCCGGACAGTATTTACCAATTTTATCTTTTGCTGTTACTTTTATTGTAATTGTGATAGCGGTGCATCTATTTGCGAAAATGCTTAATAAATTAATCGACGCAATTGCTCTTGGAATAGTTAATCGTTTACTTGGAGTACTCTTTTCGGTATTAAAAATAGCATTTATTGTAAGTATTATTTTAGTTTTAATTAACAAAGCAGATAATAGATATAATTTTATTCCTGACGAGACAAAGGATAATTCGTTGTTATATAAACCATTATCTAACTTTGCCCCAATGATCTTCCCATATTTGAATTTTGATAAAATAAAAGAAAAGTTCGAAGAAGAAGAACATAAAATACCGAACATATCAGTATAAAAACAAATAAAAAATATATAAAACAAAGAAAATGGACACAAAAAAATTAGGATTCGATACAAAACTGGTACATGCAGGAGATTTTGAAGATGCAAACGGCAGTGCAGTAACACCAATTTATCAAACATCAACATTTGCTTTTAAAAGCGCCAAACATGGTGCAGATTTATTTGCAGGTCGCGAAAAAGGATTTATATATACTCGTATAGGAAACCCAACTATTGGAGCATTAGAAGATAAATTAGCTGAGCTAGAAAATGGATGTGGTGGAATAGCTTTAGCATCAGGAATGGCTGCTGTAACTACGGTTTATATGGCATTTTTAGGTCAGGGAGAACATATTGTTTGTACAAGTGCAGTTTACGGACCAAGTCGTGCAGTTTTGGAAAGTCACTTTTCAAAATTCGGAGTAGAATTTACTTTTGTTGACTCATCAAACTTACAGGAAATAGAAGACGCAATACAGCCAAATACAAAACTTCTTTATTTAGAAACACCGGCTAATCCAACAATAGCCTTAACGGATATTAAAAAAGCATCTGAAATTGCGCATAAAAAGGGAATTATAGTTGTAGTTGATAATACATTTTGTAGTCCTTATCTACAAAAACCTTTGGATCTTGGTGCAGACGTTGCTCTACATTCTTTAACAAAATTTATTAACGGACATGCCGATATCGTTGGTGGTGCATTAGTTGCAAAAGATCCTGAAATTTATCAGAAACTTAGAAAAACGATGATTTATATGGGTGGAAATATGGATCCTCATCAGGCATATTTAGTAATTCGTGGTGTAAAAACTTTGAGTATTAGAATTGACAGAGCTCAAGAAAATGCTATGAAAGTTGCTGAATATCTTGAAAATCATCCTAAGGTTGCTTGGGCTAAATATCCAGGATTAAAATCATTCCCACAATACGATCTTGCAAAAGAGCAAATGGAAGGCCCTGGTGCAATGATAAGTTTTGAACTTAAAGGCGGGTACGAAGCTGGAATAACATTAATGGATAACGTTCATTTAGCTTTATTAGCAGTTTCTTTAGGTGGTGTTGAGTCGTTAATTCAACATCCTGCATCGATGACACACGCAGGTTTACCAAAAGAGGCAAGATTAGAGGCAAATATTACTGAAGGCCTTGTAAGATATGCTGTTGGTATCGAAAATGTGGATGATATTATTGCTGATTTAGATCACGCATTAGCTAAGATTTAGAGAATAAATATTTGCAAGGTCACACTTCGACACGCTCAGTATGACAAAATATAGTAATGAAATGTCATGCTGAGCTTATCGAAGTATGATGTTTTTAAAATTAAAATAGGAATTGATAAAATGAACTTCGTTGAGGAATTAAAATGGAGAGGCATGTTGCACGATATCATGCCAGGAACAGAAGAGCAATTAAAAAAGGAAATGACATCAGCTTACGTAGGAATTGATCCTACTGCTAACTCATTGCACATAGGTCATTTAGTTAGTGTAATGATGTTAAAACATTTTCAGACTGCAGGACATAAACCTTTGGTTTTAGTTGGCGGTGCAACAGGTATGATTGGTGATCCGTCGGGAAAATCTCAGGAAAGAAATTTACTTGACGAAGAAACATTGCATTATAATCAGGATTGTTTGAAAAAACAATTGGAAAAGTTGCTTGATTTCTCAGTTTTTGATTCTATTAAAGAACAACTAGAGACTGCAAGAAAAGAAGTAAAAGATAAGAGCAAGAAAGAGCAAATTACAAAGGCGAAAATTGCTGTTAATTATATAAATAAAAATAAAAATAGACCCAGCTTTAAGGATCGTATGAGTAATAGTATCAATTTATTGAAAGAATCAGAGCTTAACTTTGATAAATTTTTAGTAAATATGCTTCTTAAAGAAAAAGATAATACTGCAGAAATTGTTAACAATTACGATTGGATGAAAGAATATTCATTCTTGGAATTTATTCGTGATATTGGTAAGCACATTACCGTAAATTACATGATGGCAAAAGATTCTGTAAAGAAGCGAATTGGTGAAGAATCTAAAACAGGAATGTCGTTTACAGAGTTTTCATATCAGCTGGTTCAGGGAACAGATTTTTATCATTTGTACAAAGCTAAAAATTGCAAACTACAAATGGGTGGATCAGATCAGTGGGGAAATATTACTACAGGAACTGAGCTAATTAGGAGAAAAACAGGAGGTGAAGCATTTGCTCTTACCTGTCCTTTAATCACAAAAGCGGATGGTAATAAATTTGGTAAAACCGAAGAAGGCAATGTTTGGCTCGATCCGGAATTAACAACTCCATATAAGTTTTATCAGTTTTGGTTAAATGTTTCTGATGAAGATGCTGAAAAGTATATCAAAATATTTACCATGCTTTCAAAAGAAGAAATTGATGCTTTGATAGAAGAACATCGCGCGGAACCTCACCGTAGAGTTTTACAACAGAGACTTGCAAAAGAAATGACTGTAATGGTTCATTCCGAAGCAGATTACAATACTGCCGTTTCAGCATCAAAAATATTATTCGGCAAATCAACAACCGAAGAGTTAAAAACAATTGATGAAAAAACATTTCTTTCGGTATTTGATGGTGTTCCTATGTTTGATGTTGAAAAATCTAAATTAGATACTGGATTAAATATTTTAAACTTGTTAGCCGAAGAAACTCAGGTATTTCCTTCAAAAGGAGATTTGAGAAGAACAATTAAAGGTGGTGGTGTAAGCCTTAATAAAGAAAAAGTTGCAGGCGAAGAAATAACCGTTAATTCTGATCGTTTATTGAATGATAAATACCTATTAGTGCAAAAAGGAAAGAAAAATTACTTTTTAATAAGAGCAATTTAAGAGATTTTGAATACAAAATAATTTAAATATTTCATCATGCAGGAACAGCCTTATAATTATGAATCAACTGATATTGTGCGATTTATGTTTAAACATAAGTGGCCAATAATTATTGTTACGTTGATTGCAGCTATTGCAGCTATTATTGTTTCTTATACAATTACTCCAAAATTTAAATCATCTGTAATTTTATATCCCAAAACTCAAGTAGCAATTTCACATGCGCTTACAACTTCAGAATTACTGGATCCTGATGATCATATTTTGAACTTTGGCGACGAAGAAGCTACAGAGCAACTTATACAAACCCTATATTCTGAAGACATTCGATTTAAAATCATCGAAAAATACGATCTTTTTAATCATTATAAGATTGATTCTGACGGTGATTATCCTATGACAAAGCTTCACGAAGAATTTACCGATAATATAAAGTTTAAAAGAACAGAATATCAGGCAGTAGAAATTAATGTAATGGATACTGATCCAGTTATGGCGGCAAATATTGCTAATGAAATAGCTTCTTTGCTCGATTCTGTTTTAAACCGAATGCAAAATGAAGTTGCGGTAGAAATATTTAAAGTTGTTGAGAATGAATACAATTTATTGGAGGCTGAAATTCATGATCTTGAAAATGATTTAACTGTATTTGAAGGAAAATCATCAGATCCAAAATATATTTCTTTATCTGAACAACTTATAAATGAAAATAAACGGTTTAGCGATATTAAATCAAAACTGACTGAAGCAAGAGTAAATGCAAATCAGAATTTACCTCGAAAGTTTTTGGTTACAAAAGGATATGTTGCAGAAAAAAAATCCTATCCTGTACGTTGGCTGATATGTGTTGTTTCAACCTTTTCCGCCTTCATTTTTGCTGTTTTAATGATGCTTTTTATAGAAAGATATAAAGACCTTTTAAAAACTAAATAATCAGACATTGTTAAAGGATAAAAATAAAGCAGTTTTTTTTCTTATTTCTTTTTTATTTATTGCTTTAAACCTGGTATTTATAGCATATGATTTTTATTATATCGCATTTTTGCCGGTTCTGATTTTATTTTTATTTACAGCTATTGTTTCTATCGACAAGATATTTTTGCTTGCCGTATTTTTCACTCCGCTTTCTGTTCGATTAGATGAATTTATTCCTGGAATACCGGTAAACCTGTCATTACCTACAGAACCTTTACTTGCAGGTATTTTGGTTTTGTTTATTTTCAAATTGCTTCTCGATGGAAAGTTTAATAAAAAAATCCTTTTACATCCTGTTTCTATTGCAATATTCATAAATCTTCTCTGGATTTTTATTACCAGCATAACCAGTACAATGCCAGGAGTTTCATTTAAATTTTTTCTTTCGAGACTTTGGTTTGTTGTTGGTGCTTATTTTTTAGCAACGCACATCTTCAGTAATATCAAGAATGTTGAAAGATTTGTCTGGTTGTATATCATCTCGTTAGTTATAGTAATAATATATACAAACATTCGACTGTCCGGCTATGGGCTTGATAATCAGAATGCCTCAAATTGGGTTGTAACACCTTTCTTTAATGATCATACTTCTTATGGAGCAATGCTTGTAATGTTTTTTTTCCCTTTGATTTATTTCATAATAAAAAACAAAAAGAATGTTCTTTTAAAATATTTATCAATTAGTGTTTTTCTGATTTTTTGTGTAGCAATTGTTTTATCGTATACACGTGCTGCCTGGCTAAGTTTTTTTGCCGGAGTTGGTTTATGGATTTTAATCAAATTTAGAATAAAAATCAGGTATGTGCTTATTGCGGGAATTGCTTTAATTGCGTTGTTTTTTGTTGTACAGAATAAAATAATTTACAATCTCGAAAAAAATGAATCAGAATCTTCAGGAAAGTTTTCTGAGCATATTGAATCAATGGCAAATATCACTTCTGATGCCTCCAATACTGAACGAATAAACCGATGGAAGTGTGCATACAGAATGTTCAAAGAAAAACCAATATTTGGCTGGGGACCCGGAACATATGTATTTCAATATGCTCCTTTTCAATTTTCTTACGACAGAACAATTATAAGCACAAATTTTGGTGATTTAGGAAATGCGCATAGTGAATATTTAGGACCACTGTCTGAGTCAGGTTTTTTTGGTATGATTTCGTTTATACTTGTTGTTTTCATGGCTTTTAGAACAGGTTACAGAGTATTTCATAAAGCAAAATCCAAACAAATACAAAACCTTACTTTATTTATTATTCTTGGATTAGCAACGTATTTTACTCATGGATTCTTAAATAATTTTCTGGATACAGATAAAGCATCAATTCCTGTTTGGGGATTTATGGCTGTTTTGGTTGCCTTGGAAATTTATCATGTACAAAAAGAAGAAATTACATAGATTAAACTCTTTGTTGTTTTTTCAATCATATATTTGTTTTTAAACAACACTTCATGATCAGTTTAATTTTATTGTTAATAGGAATCCTAATTTCCGGAGTTTTATTTTATGTAAGTTTTGTTTCGATATTCGAAAAAGAATATCGAGCTGCCAGAGTTTCATTTTTACTTTCGGTAATATTATTTATTCCCTTTATATTTATTTACTTATATGATTTCCAGCTTAAAGAGATTATTTCGAATATTCTTCTTGCCTTTCTCGTTTTGTCAGCATTCATATTGTTTTTACCAATAAGACCTAAAGTAAAAGGTGGTTTTCAAATACCTGCACAAAAGCATGACGAGCGTGATGTTATGTTTTCGCGAAACGAATTGAAACCCGAAACTGAGAATTTCAAATCATATTATTCAAATAATCCTGCAAAAAAGGATTTAGACGATAAATTCAGAGAAAAGCCCGGCTTATTGTCTTCAGAATCTACAATGTATCATCATTTATCATTTGCATCAGCGCATGCAAATTTAGAGGTAATTGAAGCTTTAAAACCCATTGTTGATGGTACAGTAAATGAGCAGAAAATTATTGTTGAAGCTTCTGGAATAAGCAATTATATAGAAACATGGAGCACAAAGCTGGGAGCACATTCTGTTGGTATTACTGAATTAAAAGACTATCATTTATATTCGCATAAGGGACGGGGTGATTTATATGCTAAAGAAATAAAAAACAAGCACAAATACGCAATTGCTATAACTATTGAAATGGATCATGAAATGATTCAAACCGCACCCAAAGGACCTGTTGTTATGGAGTCGACACAGCAATATTTAAATGCTGGCACAATTGCATTACAAGTTGCTTATTTTATCAGAAATCTTGGATATTCAGCACGAGCACATATTGATGGAAATTACGAGCTTATTTGTCCTTTGGTAGCACGTGATGCCGGTTTAGGAGAAATAGGAAGAATGGGATTATTAATGATTCCCAAGTTGGGCCCAAGAGTTCGAATAGCAGTTGTAACTACCGACATTCCTATGGAGGTAAGTAAATCAAGAAACTTCTCTTCAGCAATAGATTTTTGTGGGATTTGCAAAAAATGCGCAGATATTTGTCCTTCACGATCAATTTCTTTTGATGATAGAGAGAATGTAGATGGTGTACTTCGATGGAAGATTAACTCTGAGAGTTGTTTTACCTATTGGTGCACAACAGGAACTGATTGTGGTCGTTGCATGGCTGTTTGTCCATATTCACATCCTAATAATTTTATGCATAATTTTATTCGTTGGGGAATTAATAATTCATACATTTTCAGACGGTTTGCTCTTTATATGGATGATTTGTTCTATGCCAGAAAACCAAAATCCGGAAAACTTCCTTCGTGGATTGATATGTAAATTATAATTTAGTATACAATTCGCTGAGGATTTATAAAATACCAAGAGAATATTTTTGCATCCCTCTTTATATTGTTTTACTTATAGGAACTGCATAAAGTGAAAGGAGTGTCTTCTGCTTTTTTGATCCAGTTACTAACGCCTTAATTTCAAGCCTTTTGTATTAGCGATTTATTCTTCGTAACTTGATGACGATAAATGCTTTATAAATACTAATACAAAAAAGTTATGAGAAACAAACGTGTATTATTAAGCCTATTAATGTTAGCTTTAATGCTAATGGTTGCGTGTTCAACAGGCAAAAAAGCTGATTCTTCTGCACCAATTATTCCTTTGGAAGACTTCTTTAAAAATGCGGAGAAAACAAGTTTCCAGATTTCTCCGGATGGTACGTACTATTCGTTTAAGGCATCTTACGAAAACCGAATGAATATCTTCGTTCAGGAGATTGGTTCTGAAAAGGAGGTACAAGTGACCTTTGAGACTGATCGCAATGTTGCGGGTTATTTTTGGGCAAATAACGAACGACTACTTTTCTTAAAGGATGATGGCGGGGATGAAGATTTTAAATTATATGGTGTAAATATTGACGGAAGTAATTCCTTTTGTTTAACAGATTTTGAGAATGTAAGAACTGGGATTATTGACGATTTGCCGGATATACCAGAATATATTATTATTGGTATGAATAAACGAAATCCACAAGTTTTTGATCCTTATCGTCTTGATATTAACTCGGGTGAGATGAAAATGCTCTATGAAAATCCGGGAAATATTTCAGGGTGGCTAACTGATCATGATGGTAAGTTACGAGTTGCTATAGCAGTAACTGATATGATCAATACTTCATTATTGTTCAGGGACAACGAGGAAGAAGATTTTAGGGAAGTGCTGACGGTTAGTTTTAAAGAAACAATAGCTCCACATTTCTTTACCTTTGATAATAAAAAATTATATATTTCCTCAGACCTTGGCCGTGACAAAACGGAAATCGTGATATTCGATCCATCTATCGGTAAAGAAACCGAAAAATTGTTTAGTCATCCGGAAGTTGATGTGGGAAGACTCAGCTATTCACGGAAACGAAAAGTTATTACAGCAGCCAGATTCACGACTGATAAATTAGGATATAAATTCTTTGATACTGAATCTGAGAAAATGTATAAACGAGTTCAGAGCGAATTACCTGAATATGAAATTTATTTTGTAAGTACCAATCTTGATGAGGATAAGTTTCTAATTCGAACATATAGCGATCGTTCCCTGGGAGCCTATTATCTATATGATAAAACAACAGATGGGTTAAATCATCTTGCCGATGTGAGTCCTTGGTTAAATGAAGCACATATGGCTAAAATGAAACCTATTAAATATATTGCTCGTGACGGAAAGACTATTCATGGTTATCTTACGTTACCGGTTGGGGTGAAAGCAAAAAATCTGCCTTTAGTTGTTAATCCTCACGGAGGTCCATGGGCACGCGATAGATGGGGTTTTAATCCAGCGGTTCAATTTTTGGCTAATAGAGGTTATGCAGTATTACAAATGAATTTCCGGGGTTCTACTGGTTATGGAAAGGAATTCTGGAACTCATCTATCAAACAATGGGGTCTTGCAATGCAAGATGATATTACTGATGGAGTTAAATGGGTAATAAGTAATGGCATTGCAGATAAAAATAGAGTAGCCATTTATGGCGGTAGTTATGGCGGTTATGCTACTTTAGCTGGTTTAGCATTTACTCCTGATCTTTACAAATGCGGAGTAGATTATGTAGGAATTAGCAATCTGTTTACATTTTTAGAGACAATACCTCCTTATTGGGAGCCATATCGCCAAATGTGGTATGAGTTGGTAGGTGACCCTCAGAAAGATAGTTTATTGCTCGTAGCTGCTTCTCCGGTATTTCATGTTGACAAAATAAAAGCAGCTTTGTTTGTTGCTCAAGGAGCAAATGATCCCCGGGTAAAAAAAGCAGAATCAGATCAAATTGTTGAAGCAATGAAAGCTCGTGGTATTGATGTTGAATATATGGTGAAAGATAATGAGGGTCATGGTTTTCGCAATGAAGAAAATAGATTTGATTTCTATCGTGCCATGGAATCATTTTTGGCAAAACATTTACAAAATGAATCTGAAGAAAAATAAATAATAACAAATTTTAATATTGAAAGGGCTGTAGTAATTCCTGTCTGAGGAAAAATAAAGTTTAGCATTTAATCGTGGCATGGCTATAAGTCGTGCCACGATTATTATTTTGGCAAGGTTAGGTTGTTATCTAAACAAAAGTATTATACTTTTATACTGAATTAAATCTGCATAAAATGATAAAAAGACTTTTTCATGTTTTTTTGATTTTTCTTGTGTTTCATGTTTTTGCATACGGAAATCAGAAAGATACATTAATTACATATTCTTCAGAAAGTGAAGCTATTCAAAAAATTAATGAATTAATTGAGTTGTCAGAGTCAATAAGAAACCGAAATCCTGAAAAATCGGTAGTTTATGGTTTATCAGCAATAAAAATTAGTAAAGAAATTGAAAATTACGAATTGCAATACTTGGCAGAATTTTCAACAGGCTTCGCATACTATATCCAAAATGATTTTGAAAACGCCTTAATTTATCTTAATAATTCTCTGGAATTAAGCACGTTGAATGAGAATCCTGAAGGAGAAGCATCTTCGCTAAACCGCATAGGTAATACATATCAATTGAAGGGTGAATTTGAAAAATCATTGCATTGCTATGAGCAGGCTATTACCATTAACAGAGCCTTGCAGAACCAGCAGGAAATAGCAAGAACCTTAACGAATCTGGGAAGTGTTTACAGACTATATGGTAATTACGAATTGGCTATTAATCAACACCTTGAGGCTCTTGGTATGTACGAAGGGCTTCAAAATAACGAAGGAATAGCGTGGTCGGCCTTAAATATTGCGAGATTGTTTAAAATGATGAAGAATTATCAAAAAAGTATCGAATATGTAAATCAATCATTAAAAATTTATCAGAAAATTGAAGATGGACAAGAACTTAGCACTGGAGTTACCTTGTGCTTAAAGGAATTGGGAAGTGTTTACTATGAAATGGGGAATTTAATTCTTGCAGCAGATTATAGTGAACAAGTTCTTGAAAGAAATAAAATTACAGATAACCGACTTGGAATTGCGAATTCGTATAGCACCTTAGGTAAAATATATTTTGATGAGGAAAATTACAAAGAAGCAGAAAGTTTTTTAATTCAGGCAAAAAAGCTAAAAGACTCCTTGAGGGATAACACTGAAACTGCATCGATTTTAAGGTATTTAGGAAATATTTACCTAAAAGAAGGTCAAACACTGAAAGCAAAAGATTATTTAAAAAACAGCCTTATTTTTGCTCAAAATCACAACCTGAAAGAAGACATTAAAGAAGCATTTCTTTCTTTATCAAAATTAAATGAAAAAGTAAAAGATCATAAAACGGCTCTTATCTATTTTAAACGATATACCAGCCTGAAAGATAGTCTTGATAATCAGAAAATAAGCGAGCTGGAATTGCAATATGAGTTTGATAAAGAACAACGTCTTATTGAGTTTGAGCAACAACAAAAAGATATAGTACAAAAAGCTAAGCTTCAAAAACAAAAGATTTTCACATCAGTATTTATAGGCGGATTTCTTTTTATGATTGTCTTGGCTATTGTAATCTTTAAAAGTTACCAGAGAAAGAAAAAAACAAATATTATTCTTACGCAGCAAAAGAATGAGATTGAAGAGCAACGAAATGAGATAGAGGCACAAAGGGATTTTGTTATAGAACAACGCGATCAGATTTCACATCAAAACACCATTATTACTGATAGCATTGAGTATGCAAAAAGAATCCAGACCGCTTTATTTCCCCAGCAGAAATTTTTGGAAAAAAAACTGGGCGAGCATTTTATTTTTATGAAGCCTAAGAATATTGTTAGCGGCGATTTTTATTGGATGGCTGAAAAAGACAATAAAATTGTTATTACAGTTGCAGACTGTACGGGTCATGGTGTTCCAGGCGCATTTATGAGTATGCTTGGAATAGCGTTTTTAAATGAAATAGTAAATAAATCAGTTGAATTGACTCCAGGAAATATCTTAGATCAACTTCGCGAAAACATTATTGATTCGCTACATCAAGAATATGGACTTCGAGGATCTAAGGATGGCATGGATATGGCATTGTGTATTATTGATAAGAAAACAAAAGAGATGCAATATTCAGGGGCTTATAATTCTGTTTTTATTGTTCGAAAGAAAGTCGTTCATGAGCTTAAAGCCGACAAAATGCCAATAGGAATTCATGCTATTAAAGTTGAAAAAGGCTTTTCAAATCATGCATTTAAGCTGGAAGAAGAAGATATGATTTATCTTTTTTCTGATGGCTATGTTGACCAGTTTGGTGGTGAAGATGGGGTGAAGTTTAAACAAAAACAATTTAAAGAACTTTTAGTTGATATTTCTGAAAAGTCTTTAGATAATCAACAAAAAACAATTGAAAAAACTATCATTGACTGGCAAGGAGATCAATCGCAGCTTGATGATATGATGATAATGGGAATAAGAATTTAAACTGGTTGATTATAAAAAAAGCCCGTAATAATTATTACGGGCTTTTCAATTTTATATAATAAACTATTGATTTACTTCTTCGATGGCTTCTGAAACATTAATTGCATAATCGGCTAATTTCTCGCATTCGCAAAAAAGATCGTTGTAGATAATACCAGTCTGATAATCATAATTTTTCTTTTCAACACTTTTCAGGTGATCTTTTTTAAGTTTTGTTCTGAATCGGTTAATCTTTTCTTCTAATTCCAGAGCAGTAGTAATATTGATATGTTTATAACCATAATCAACATTTTTATCCATTTCTTTTAATGATTTATTAGCCAGTTCAAACATTTGAATCATATTCTCTTGAACAGAAGTATCAAAAGCAATCTTTTTTTCTTTTTTTCTCATTAAAGTTTTAGCCAGATTGTAACAGGAATCTCCAATGCTCTCTAGATCTGTCACAACATTAAGCATAGCGGTAATTCTTTTTGATCCTAAAATACTTAAATCTCCCTCAGAAACTTTTGTCAAGTAATTGGCTATCTCTTCTTCCATTCTATCACAAATTCCCTCGTATTTTTCAACTTTATCGTAAAGTTTATAGAATTTTTTATCATTAGTTTCAGTAAACAGCTCCTCAATATAACCATACATTTTTTCTACTCTTTTAGTATAAACCATTATTTCTTGTTTAGCCTGATGAATAGAAAGCTCGGCTGTTGATAAAAGTCCAGTATTGATATATTGCAAACGGAATTCTTCTGCATCTTCCTGCATAGGAACCATTTTAGTAACTATGAGCTGAATAAACTTTGTAAACCAGATAAATATTAAAACATTGGCAATATTAAAAGTTGTATGGAAAATAGATAATGCAATAGGAATAGCTTTTGGAGATGTAAATGGTGATGCTCCTCCAATCTTTAATACAAACCAGTTAATTCCCGATAAAAAATAAGAAAATATTATAGTTACCCAGACTACTCCTAAAATATTGAATATTAAATGGGCACGTGCAGCTCTTTTTGCCGAGACATTTGCCACAGATGCAGCAATATTTGCTGTTACTGCTGTTCCAATATTTTCACCAAGCACCATTGCAGCAGCCATATCAAAAGGAATCCAGCCAAAATTACACATAACAAGGGTTAATGCCATTGTTGCACTTGACGATTGAATAATCATTGTTAGAATAGTTCCAATTGCCAAGAAAAGCAAATGAGAGAACACGCCATGAGATGTATAATCAGACAAAAAAGCTAATATTTCAGGGTGACCATTAATGTCAGGAACAGAGTCTTTTAAGAAATCTAATCCTAAAAAAATCATTGCAAAGCCAATAATAAATTCACCCCATGATTTTCTCTTACTTGTTTTGGAAAAAAGCAAAGGAAATCCCATACCAATTAGAGGCAGCGAAATAACACTTATTTTAACTTTGAAACCTAAAATAGAAATTAACCAAGCTGTAACTGTAGTACCGATATTTGCACCCATAATTACACCAATGGATTCTGTTAATGAAAGTAAACCAGCATTTACAAAACTTACCATCATTACTGTTGTAGCAGAAGATGATTGTATTATAGCAGTAATTAATAATCCTGTAAAAACTCCTTTTACTGGATTTGAGGTCATTCTTGCAAGAATTGTTCGCATTTTATCACCTGCAACCTTCTGCAATGCTTCACTCATTAGTTTCATTCCATAAAGGAAAAACCCCAGAGACCCAACAAGGGTTAAGATATCAAGAAAACCGTATTCCATCGATTTAAGTTTTAAGTATGATACAAAACTATAAAAAAGAGTAAATTATCATAACTTTAAATTGATATTTAATTAAAAATATAGTGAAATAGCTGTAATTATTTGTTTGTGAAATCAGGATATAATCATAATTTTGAGAAGAATTAAAACTGAGATAAATGTTTTCTATTAAAGAATTGCAGGAAATAATAAATACTAAAATTGCAAGCGAAAAAATTGGTCGCGAACCATTTTCTTTATATGATCCTATAAATTATACTCTGGAAGCTGGAGGAAAAAGAATCAGACCGGCTTTAGTTTTAATGGCTTGTAATTTATTTTCAGAAGATATTGAACAAGCTATAAATCCAGCTATAGGATTAGAAATATTCCACAATTTTACTTTGCTTCACGACGATATTATGGATCATGCAGATATTCGTCGTGGAAATTCTACAGTACATAAAAAGTGGGATGAGAATACAGCTATTCTTTCTGGCGATGCTATGTTTATAAAAGCATATGAATACTTCTTAGATTGTGAATCTCCTCGTTTTCGTGACTTATTGAAAGTTTTTAATGAAACAGCACTTGAAGTGTGCGAAGGTCAGCAATACGATATGGAATTTGAAACAAGAGATTTTGTTTCTGAAGATGAATATCTGCGAATGATAAGATTAAAAACATCTGTATTATTAGCTGCAGCATTAAAAATTGGAGCATTAATTGGCGGAGCAGAACAACAAGATGCAGCATTTTTGTATGAATTTGGAATAAATTTAGGATTGGCTTTTCAATTACAAGACGATTTGCTTGATGTTTACGGAAATGTTCATGTTTTTGGTAAAAAAACAGGAGGCGATATTGTAGCCAATAAAAAAACGTTCATGTTAATAAAAGCTCTGGAAATAGCCAAAGATGAGGAGCTTAAAACATTAAAAAGCCTGTTATCTGATAAGAATATAGAGAATGAAAAAAAGATTCAGGCTGTTACTCAAATTTATGATAAGATAAATATTAAACAGATAGTTGAAACCCGAATTGAGAAATTGAATCAGGATGCTTTAGCATTCCTTGAAAAAGTTAATGTAGAAAAGAATAAAAAATCGGAACTTCAGACTCTTGCCGAAAAGCTGATAAAAAGAATAAGTTAAAATTCGTACATCAAGCCAGGGCTAAATACAAGCTGATTTGCTTTAGAGATAATATATTTTACTTCCGCAAAAAACAAAGTTCTGGTGCCAATATTAAATTGCATTCCAGCTCCGACATTACCTCCCGGAACAAACTTAAATTCTTTCACATCAAGCTGAGTCCCAGAAATAGGAATCCGGGAATCTGTTATATTCCATCCGCTAATATGAGCTCCCACAAGCAAATAAACATTATAATTGCTTCTTGTTTTGGGATTTAATATGTAATGAGCGTTTAAATTAAATGCAAATACAGTAGTGTTAGATTCACCTCCGGTAATAAAAACTTCTTTATTGGGTAAGTAAAATTTTAAATCAGGAACAAACTTGAGTTTTTTGTTATAATCATAACTTGCTCTTAAATCTATTCCAAAAGATTTGTTATAATATAAATAGTTATTTAGCTCGTATTCTCCTCCGGTTGCAAGAGCAATTCCGCCACCAATATAGTCAAACTGTGCATTTGCAGAGTTTGTAGAAAATAAAACGGCAATAAACACAAAGAAGAAAAGAATCGTTTTTTTCATTTTAATAAATAAAAAGGGGATATTCTGAATTGAATATCCCCCGCAAATTTATATGATAAAAACTTATAATTCAAATAAAACGCCAAATGTAATTTCTGCTTGGTCGTAGCTGCTTAAAACATATTTAAATTCACTAAAGGCCTTCATTTTTTCTCCAAAATTATAAATGGCACCAGCACCAACATTTAACCCTGGTTTAGTTCCTGTAACTTTTGTTGTAGTACCCCAAAAGGTTGTTTTTGCAGTATAACTTGCAATATTTAACCCCCCAATTGCATAAAATTCAAAATCTGACATTTCATAAAACTTATAATGTCCATCAACGTCAATTCCCCATCTGTTATAAGTAGTACTTACTGTTGTAGAAGGAACAAAAAATGTAAAGGCAGCAGATGCGCTTAAATTTTCAAGTAAAAAATCCATTCCGTATGTTCCGTTTACTTTTAATCCAATATTCGGGCGATCTGTTCCAATTACTAAACCACCACCAATATTAATCGGTTGTGCGTTTGTTTTTACAACTAAAAAAGTGCTTAGTACTATAGTTAACATAATTAATTTTAATCCAATCTTTTTCATCTTTCAATAAATTTTAATTATTAAATAAACTTTCCTTTTTTGCTTAAACAAATATCATGCTATAAAAAATAATAACGAAAATATTAAAAAAAACGTATCGATGTATCAAAAAAGTGATTTAATCGTATAAATATTATAAATTTGTAAAAACACCTTTTAATTATTCCAAAAATTCACAGTATGGCAAATAATTCAGGTAAAATAATTCAGGTTATTGGTCCCGTTATCGATGTTAGCTTTGAAAGCTCTAACACGGACCTTCCAAATATTCACGATGCTCTTGAAATAAAACGTGATAATGGTTCTTTATTGGTTGTTGAATGTCAGCAACATATTGGAGAAAATACAGTTCGTTGTGTTGCAATGGACTCAACAGATGGTTTACAAAGAGGAATGGATGTGTTTATTACAGGATCACCAATAACAGTTCCCGTTGGCGAACAGGTTAAAGGGAGATTAATTAATGTAATTGGTGAACAAATTGATGGAATTGGAGATCTTGACAAAGAAGGAGGGTATCCAATTCACAACCAAGCTCCTGAATATGTTGAACTAACTACTGAAAAAGAAGTATTATACACTGGTATTAAAGTTATTGATCTTATTGAGCCATATCAAAAAGGCGGTAAAATAGGATTGTTTGGAGGTGCCGGCGTTGGAAAAACTGTTCTCATACAAGAATTTATTAATAATATTGCAAAGGCTTATTCCGGAACAACCGTATTTGCCGGTGTTGGGGAAAGAACTCGTGAAGGAAATGATTTATTACGTGAGATGATTGAATCTGGCGTTATAAAATATGGAAAAGAGTTTGAGAAGAGCATGGAAGAAGGAGGATGGGACTTATCTAAAATTGACCATGAAGAGATTAAAAAATCGCAAGCTACTTTGGTATTTGGACAGATGAACGAGCCTCCTGGAGCGCGTGCAACAGTTGCTTTAACAGGATTAACAATTGCAGAATCCTTCCGTGATGGTGATAAAGATTCAGGAAAAGGAAATGATATTTTATTTTTTATTGATAACATTTTTAGATTTACTCAGGCAGGTTCTGAAGTTTCGGCTTTACTTGGAAGAATGCCTTCAGCTGTAGGTTATCAGCCTACGCTTGCTACAGAAATGGGTATGATGCAGGAAAGAATTACTTCTACTAAAAATGGATCAATTACTTCGGTTCAGGCAGTTTATGTTCCTGCAGATGATTTAACAGACCCTGCTCCAGCAACTACTTTCTCACACTTAGATGCAACAACAGTATTAAGTCGTAAAATTTCTGAGCTTGGAATTTACCCGGCAGTTGATCCTCTTGATTCTACATCGAGAATATTAACACCAGAAGTTGTGGGTGAAGAGCATTACAACACAGCTCAAAATGTTAAGGAGATTCTACAAAGATACAAGGAGCTACAAGATATTATAGCCATTTTAGGTATGGACGAGCTTTCTGAAGAAGATAAGCTTATTGTTCATAGAGCAAGAAGAGTTCAGAGGTTTTTATCACAGCCTTTTCATGTTGCAGAAGCATTTACTGGTCTAAAGGGAGAGCTTGTAAGCATTGAAGATACTATCAGAGGTTTTAAAATGATTATGAATGGTGAAGTAGATAAATACCCTGAAGCAGCATTCCAGCTTGTTGGAACAATTGAACAAGCAATAGAAAAAGGCGAAAAAATGCTTGCTCAAGCAAGAAAAAAGGAATAACTTACATTCTAATTATTAGAATTTTATGTTTTTAGAAATTGTAACACCAGATAAAAAAATATTTTCAGGAAAGGTCAATTCTGTTCAGGTTCCGGGCAGTAAAGGTTCTTTTGCTGTTTTGGAGTTTCACGCACCTATTATTTCTATCCTCGAAAAGGGTAGAATAAAAGTTACAGAAGGAAGTGCTGAATCATTTTATGAAATTAGTGGTGGTGTTGTTGAAGTAAAAGATAATAATGTGATTATTCTTGCTGAATCTATTCTAATGTAATTTATTGCAAATGAGATTTGTATATGTTTTAATGTTTTCCATTTTATTTTTTGTTTGTGAAGCTCAGGAGAAGGTCACTTTTGTTGCAGCTGATGGACTTCAAATTACTGCAGACCTATACGAATCAAATAAGGATAAACCATATATTTTACTTTTTCATCAAGCTGGTTACAGCAGAGGTGAATACAGACAAAGTGCAGAGAAAATAATAAAGTTTGGATATAACTGTCTTGCGGTTGATCTTAGAGCAGGAGGCGAGGTTAATTATATTCAGAATCATACAGCATTACTAGCAATACAACAAGGATATCCTGCAGATTATTTAAGTTCGCAACAAGATATTGTAGCAGCAATAGAATGGGTTAAAGAGCGTAGTGATGAATCAGTTATTTTATTTGGAAGCTCCTTTTCTGCTTCCTTATGTTTGATAGTTGCTAAAAACAATCCTGACGTAAAGGCTGTAATTGCTTTTAGTCCGGGAGAATTTTTCGAGCCGGGATTAACCATTCAAACTGAATTGTCAAATTTAAACAAACCTGTTTTTGCTGCATCTTCTAAAAGAGAAAACACTTATGTAAATAAAGTTTTAAAGAGTGTTTCTTTAAAAAATAAAACAATATTTACTCCGGAAAAGGGTGGAGAACATGGTTCAAAGTCGTTATGGAAAAGCAATCCCAATAATCAGGAATACTGGCTAGCACTTACTATGTTTTTTAGTAAAATAAGATAGATTAATTATTCTTCACATTGATTTCAACTAATGCTTACTAATTCATTAAATTGTTTATTTGTTTAACATAATTATTATATAGAGTATCTTATCTTTGTCACGATACTCAATTCTTGATATTCTGATCTAAATAAAATGAATAAGATTAAATTTCTAATACTTCGATTTAGCTCAATTGGCGACATTGTTCTTACATCTCCTGTTGTTCGAAACATAAAGGAACAGGTTGAAAATGCAGAGATTCATTATCTCACAAAACCTCAGTTTAAATCAATTGTAGAGAGTAGTCCGTACGTCGATCAAGTACATGTATTAAAAAGATCGGAAAAGGAAACTATTCGAGAATTGAAGTTAATGCACTTTGATTATATTATTGATTTACATAGAAATATAAGAACTGCAAAATTCAAAAACCGGCTTAGAATCATTTCCTTCTCTTTTGATAAACTAAATAAGGAAAAGTGGTTGTTGGTTAATTTTAAGAAGAACAAGATGCCCAACATACATATTGTTGATCGGTATATGGAAACTCTAAAGGTTTTTGATATTAAGAATGATGAAAAAGGATTAGATTATTTTATTCCGGAAAAAGATGAAGTCAATCTTGCAGGTATATCAGAAGATTTAAAGGATGGTTTTGTTGGAGTTGTGGTTGGAGCTTTTCATAATACAAAAAAACTAACTAAAGAAAAAATCATTTCAATATGCAAGAAGCTTGAGAAGCCAATATTATTGCTTGGTGGTCAGGAAAATAGAGATGAGGCAGAGGAAATTAAAAATGGAGTTGGTAATAATATTTACAATACCTGTGGAGAATATAATATTAATCAATCAGCATCATTAGTAAAACAAGCGAATGTTATTTTAACACCCGATACCGGATTAATGCATATTGCAAGTGCTTTTAAAAAGAAAATTATTTCCGTTTGGGGAAATACTGTTCCTGAGTTTGGAATGTATCCTTATCTTCCACATCCTGATTCAGAAATCATGGAAATTAAAGGATTAAAATGCCGACCATGCACCAAGATTGGTTTTAAAGAATGTCCTAAAAAACATTTTAGGTGTATTAACGATTTAGATGAGGGCTGTATTGTAAAGAAAATAAAGGAGTTATATTAAAATGATAACATATAAGTTTAATAACACAACAGGGATTCTTGAAACAACATTTGAGGGTAAGATTACTGTTGTAGAACTTATTGATTATATAGAATCAGTTAGAGATGATAATACTCTTCCTAAAAAGTTGAAGATTTTTTCAGATGGATCTAATGGAAAGTTTGCAACTAAGGTTAATCCGAAAGAACTGAAGCAATTTTTAGACATAAATAAAGTAACATTAAAACAAAAGGATTATATATATGATGCTTATGTTGTTTCAGGCTCAGTTGAAATGGCTTTAGGAATGCTATATAAGAATTTAATAAGGATTAAGAATTACAAGTTTAATATTTTCTCTACCAAAGAAGCTGCTTTAGATTGGTTAAATAAATTCTGATTTAATGACTTTCCCTGATCTACATAAATAGCCGGGGGATTATTCTAATTGATTGCAAATTGTTTTAAAATTTGTAACTTACCATCAATTACTTAGGTTATAAGACTAATGTTTTAGTAGATGATAACATATAAGTTTAATAAAGAAGAAGGGATTCTTGAAACAACTTTCTCTGGAGATGTTAGTATTAAAGATATTTCGGAATATATTTTGACATTAAGCAAAGATAAGACCTTACCAGGAAAGCTTAAAATTCTTACAGATGTTACAAAAGGCAAGTTTTCAGAGGGTGTTATCCCCAAAGACATGACTATATTAGTTGAAGCAAATAAGAAGTCTTTAGCTCAAAGAGATTTTACATATGATGCATTTGTAGTTTCAGGTTCTTTTGAGATGGCTCTTGGGATGTTGTATCAAAAATTAAATAAAATTAAAAATTACAAAGTTGGTATTTTCTCAACTAAAGAAGCTGCTTTAAAATGGCTTCAAGATGAATGTTTTTAAAAGCTATATCTAAACCGCAAAAACAACATTGTCATTTTATCGTATTGATTACCAAAGGTTCCTTCGAAGTGTTGACCATACAAAGCAAACTCAAAATTATCACTTACAGAATATGCCAGTGATGGCATTAAGAAATAACCATTTCCTAAAGAAGGGAAATACATAACTGCAATTGTTCCATTTAATAAAGGATGAATTGGATACGAAATTTGCCCAAACCAAGAGAACTTACTGTACGAAGTTGTTTTAACCGATAAAGGTATAAAATACAGATCGTTAAAGCTGCTTAAATTTAATTTACCGAAATATCCATTGTAATTTCCTTCAAAGGAAATATTTAATGAATTGCCAAACATATAATTTAAGCCTGCAGAAACAATGGCAACTCCCGTTGAATCAGAATAACTCTCTTGTGGATGAAAATAACTAACCTCACCATTAAATCCAAAATCTTTAATACTTCCAGACCATCCAGCTCCAACAACATAATCAGAAGTATCTATAATTCCACCTATGAGCTGAATATCATAACTCCATTTATTAAATCGATATAATCCGGCTGCAGTAATGTTATTGTCTTTGTCAATTTTAATTGCTGCTTCTGCAACTGAAGTATAATTAGGATAATACTGAATTCTTAAACCATCACTTCCTGCTCGTTCTTCGTAATCGAAATCAAAAAATGAGTATGAATTGAAAATGTCATTGGGATTCCAGGCAAAAGATTGACCCCAGTTTATTCTTTGTCGTCCTAATGTAATAACCCAGTTGTTAACATTAAATTCAAAATAAGCTCTGTCAAATGCAGTATTTAATACGTATGAATTCTCATCTGTAATATTATTGGTAAGGAAGTTTAAAAAACCATTATCATTTTCGAGTGAGTTTGCATAATTGGGCATAAATTTCACCAAGTCGCCATACACAAACCTGTTTCGCATATCTAAAGCAAAGGTTAAATTGCCACTCATATACCATTTATAATTCAATCGATTATGGATTAAATTGTCAATTAGCCAAATCGAATCAATACTATTAAACATTGCGGTATTCATATACTTTACATAACCCTTTAATTCCATATTTTTAAAAACAGATTCTTGGCTTTTAGCACTAACTGCTAAGATGAATAGTAGGATATATATTGATAGTTTTTTCACAATTTTAAAAGTGTTATAGGATTCAGGATATAAGATACAGGATGCATCTTTTATGATTATTTATCTGAAATATGTTTCTTTAATACAGATTGTGAGAAGTTGTATATCATTTTACTTAATTTGATATATTCAGAATGCATATGATCGTATTTTTCTTTATCAATTAAAGATTTAGTAGCAAAAAGAATATCAAGATGGTAAATTGTTTCATCACATTCAGCATGAGCGATAGTTAAGGATCTTAAAAAGTCTTTTTTATGAGAACGTTTACCAAACCCTTCTACTATATTAGCACCAACAGATTTTGACGATCTGCGAATCTGACTTCCCTCTTCATAAAGTTCAAATTTTGGTAACTTTAGGGTTGCATTATGTATTTCAATTGCTAAATTAAAAGCTAATTTATATATTTCTAAATCACGATAATTCATAATTTATCTTTTTAATTTGTTGTTATATCCTTAATCCTATTTTGCTCGTTTTCATCTTGTGTCCTTCATCCTGTATCTTTTATCTTGCATCCTATTTTGCATTTTCAAATTTTCATATTTAATTAAAGGAAGAGCTATTTCCTTCTTTCATCAGAAACCACATGTCCATCTTCAACAGTAATTACTCGGCGAGCTTTGTTTACAACTCTTTGATCGTGAGTAGAGAAAATGAATGTTATATTTTCTTCTTTATTAAGAGTTTCCATTATGTCAAGTAAAGTTTCTGTTGATTTTGAATCCAGATTTGCAGTAGGTTCATCTGCTAAAATAAATTTGGGTTTTGAAGCCAAAGCTCTTGCAACAGCAACTCTTTGTTGTTGACCGCCCGACAATTTTGAAGGCCGGCTATTTGCTCTGTCTGCAATTCCCACAGCAGTTAGCAATTCCATTGCGCGCTCACTTCTTTCAGCCTTCTTTTTACCTTGAAGTTCCATAATGAACTCAACATTTTCTTTTGCTGTTAATACAGGAATCAGATTATATGCTTGAAATACAAAACCAATATTTCGTAATCTGAAATCGATTAATTTTGATGAGCTTAATTCTCCAATATTGGCTCCATCAACGAAAATTACTCCTTCAGTTGGTTTATCAAGACCACCAATCATATTTAACAATGTGGTTTTTCCTGAACCTGATGGTCCAACAATAGCTGCGAATTCACCTTGTTCGAAAGATAAATCTACTTTATCAACTGCTTTTACTTTAACTTCTGATTCGTTGTATATTTTAGTTAAGTTATTTACTTCAATTACTTTCATGATCGTATATTTTTATCAGTTATAAATTTATGTCATTCATTATTCTGTTCGAATTGCTTCTACTGGATTAAGTTTTAAAGCTTTTAGAGCCGGTATTATTGATGATAAAATGGCTATTATAATTACCATTACTGTTACACCAAAAAAGAAGCTTATATCTATGCTAGGATATACCATTGCCGACCAACCAAAAGCTTCAAAGCCTTCTTGAACTGATGCGAAGTTCATCCCAATTTTTCCGAAAACACCTATAAGTGCACCCCCGAGTACCATTCCTGCAATGCTACCTACAATTGTCAGGAAAATAGTTTCTAACATTATCATATTAAAAACACGCTTTTTATTCATTCCAATAGCCATTAGCATTCCAAGTTCTTTTATTCTTTCCAATACTGACATAAGCATTGTGTTAATAATACCAAATGCCAGAGCAAAGAATATTACACCCATAATAATATAATAATACATGGTCATAAAGTCTGCCATCATCCCAGCATCTGGAGCTAGTTCTTTCCATGTCATAACATCAGCATTACTATATCTGGAGCTTAAATTATCCCTAAACGAATTTAGATTTTTAATATCATCGTTAAGAATAACATTGACTTCATGATAGTCATTTGCTTGAAATCCAGCAATACCTGCAATATTCTCATTTTTTACAAAAGCATTAAACTGATCAAACATGGTATTATTTGTTTTATAAATACCACACACACGAAATGATTTTTGAACCATTCCTCCATCCATACCAGTAAAAGTGAATCTTATTTTCGACCGTACTTTATAGTTTTTAGCTAGATTCATAATATTTGCACCGAACTTCCTAATATCATTTGGTTTCAATATTGATTCTAGTTGAGATTTAAATTTCTTCTCAGTTATAAATCGCTTATCCTTAATTGAATTTAAACTATTAATTAAGCTATTGTCTGCACCTAGAAAAGCGATGCTATCTAATAATTCTTGTGAAATAATATAGTTTATTAGCCGCAACTGATCAGCGGTTTTTTCACTTATTACAATTGGGTTTTTAAAAGTAGATTCAAAATAATTGCCTCCGTTTTCTACAATAAGAGTATTTAAATCGGAAACCCGCATTTCTTCTTCAGGATTGATTCCTTTAAGAGATAGAGCTGTACTTCCTCTTGAAGTGCTAGCCATTGCAATTATTTTTGTATGCTTCGTCCATGCTTTTACTTCTTCAGAATTATCTAAAAAATCAGATATTTCGGTAAAATTAGGGACAGTATGTTTTAATTCTTCGTTTATTAAATATTCCGGATTTTGAATTTTTATATGAGAAACCTCTGTATGAATTGCTGAATGTATTCTTTGATCTACCCAGCCATTCATCATTCCTGCAACAAATACTCCGGAAATTGTGCCTAAAGTTACAGCGCAAACCACAACCATACTTCTTGCTTTGTTACGCCATACATTTTTCCATGATATATTCCAGATCATAATTTTATATATTGTGCCTGTTTATTTCAAGCTTGTTATTTTAAAATTTTAAGATTAAGCACGCAGTGCTGATATAACTTTCATTCTACGTACTCGACGTAAAGGCAAATAACATGCGAAAAGTACCATAATCATAATTATTGCTCCTTGCCAAAAAAAGTATTGATCAAACCATGCAAGTGGCATTACAGGATCGAACCCCATATCTTCATACATTTTAGCCATTTCTCCAGTCATTTTTAATGGATTTCGATTGCCAACAATAACTATTGGAACAGATGCTATTAGGCCAGACATCATACCTATAAATCCAAGGAATAACATCTCAATTATTAAAACTATACTTAGCTTAACTTTTGACATTCCTATAGCAACCATTACACCTAATTCCCGCTTACGTTCTGCAATCATCATTAAAACTGTTCCGATAATTCCAAACAGAACAATAAAGTATAGGATTCCAATAAAAATTACTCCACCGATGCTGTCACCTTCGATTTGTTGTTTCATGGTAGGATTAAACTCTTCCCAGTTTTTAACGGCAAATTGACCAGAGTTAATAGCTTCTTTAAGTACAATTTGTGTTTCAAGCATATCGTCTGGATCGTCCAGATTGATATTTAAGGATGTCACTCTATTTTCGAGATTGAAAAATTCCTGAGATTTTTCTAGTGTCATGTAGATGAGTTTATTATCTAATTCAGGAGATACAATCTTCACGATTCCGCGAACAGGGAATACATTTGCAGCTGTTGTCCCATGAAATCCTGCCCCAATTAATACAATCGTGTCTCCTACATTGGCTTTTAAGTACTTTGAAAGCCGATCAGATAATAATACACCATCATCGTTGTCTGTTAAATAGCGACCTATAAAAGCTGCTTTATCTTGAATAATCGGAAATAGAATTTCTTCAAGTTTTTTATCTAAATCTAAATCTAATGATATTCTCGATAATGAGCTGTACGATTTATTTTCGTTTGATTTGAACAACTCTATTTGTTTTTCAGGAATATCTATAACGGTTAGTATTTTTTCGACAATTTCAGGAGTAAATCTGTATTTCACTACCCTGTTTTCCGGATCAGATAAAGCTTTTTCTTTTACAGGATCAATTCCTGTTACCAAAACACCTTTTGATTGTGTTCCGGTTGAAGCTAAAGCAAAGGATTCAACTCTGGGTACTACAACTTTTATATTGTCAACTTGATTTACTTTTGATAAAAGATTATTATCGTATTCAAAAGTATTATCTAATGTTGGGTCATCAAAAAAGTCCCTATTTTGAATTTGGATATATCCTGTAAATGATTCAATTGCTTGATGGATCATGTGGTCATAAGTGCCTAATTGGAATGAACGCATAACCACAGCAAAGAATACAGCAAAGAATATTGAAGCAACTGTAATAAGAGTTCTTCGCTTATTGCGCCAAATATTCCTCCAGGCCATTATAAATGTTCGTTTCATTTTTTTTTGTTAAAATGTTATCTTAATCTTTTCATATTTTGTTGTGAGAAAAAAGAATTTTGTATTGATACATTGAATTTGATATCATCAATAATTACAATGGTTTTCTGATTTTCTTTATCGGCAGGAATTATTTCAATACGCGAAGGAATTTTTCTATCATCCATTAGTTTAACTTCGGTTCCAAGTTCGGTTTTAACCAGATATTCATCTTCATCGTAGTATTCAGATTTCATCATTAGGTATTCATCTTTACTTATCCATTTAATGATTTTACCCCAAACAACAGCAGCATCTTCGTGTGGATACATTTCAATTTTCCAGCAATCCCAACCATCTATTGTTTCAGAACCTATTATTTTATGAATAAAATCTACTACGATTGACGATTCTTTTAAAATATCATCGTTTGTATAATCTGAACCCATCCAACCATCAGCCATCATTGATGGCGGTAACTTTATCATTCTGCTAATACTTGGCATCCAGTTCCACATTTCAGTTTCTCGTTTTAAGAATGCTTGACCTTTTTCTTTGGCAGGAGCGGTTATTAATGTCATTGAATAATCTTTTTCCAAAGTCCAAATTTTAAATTGAATAGTCCGTTCCCAAGTCGGTCGTACAATGGTCATTGTCATTGTTCCTTGACTTGATTTTTCGCCATTCCATTTTTCATCAGCTCTTTTTACGATTTCTTTTGCATCTTGTCCAAATGCTGATGTTAAGCCAAATAAAATCATAACTGTTAATATCCCTGATTTTAGTGTGTTAATTGTTTTCATAATAAATTAATTTTATGCGTATATGTTAATAATTCTATCTACAACTTGCTCGTAAGGGAAGTTTTCAGGATCTAAAATGTAATGTAATACTACACCATCTAACATCGCAACAAAAAATCGAACTTCTGTATATCCATCTTTAAATCCCTGGTCGTTAAAGTAATCAGCAAGCGTTTTAAAGTATGAATCGAATGAAGACATAAAATCTTCACCCAGAGCCATTAAAACTTGTGGTTGAGCCATTAATGAAAAATAGAGTTTCCAAAAATTCATTTGACTTTTAACCATCATAACAGATGATTTAATGAAAAGAATAAATTCTTTTTTTGTTAATATTCCATCTTTATTTGGGTTAAAAGCTTCAAATATTTCTTGAATCCCATTTAAAGTAATCTGTTTTAATAAATCTTCCTTGCTTTCAAAATAGTTATACATTAAACCTTTTGATATGCCTGCTTTTTTTGCAATCTTACTTATAGAAGTAGTATGATATCCTTCATTAGCAAACAGTTCTAATGCAACTCCCATAATTAGGCGCTTTTTTTCTTCTCTTATTTCTTCAAATTGTTCTGGTGTTCTAGGCGACATAATTTATGTGATTATTGATTTTAAATCATCCTTGATTTAAAATCTTTTTGAATGAACGGTTGGTCAAAGATAATATTTATTGATTTATAAATACAAATTTTTTTGATTTATTTTTTGTATTTTAGCTTTCGTTCAAATAGATTGTTAATCTACGGTTGTTAAATAAAACTTCTATTATGCGTATAAAGCTCATCTTTTTGGTTTTATTTATAGTTCTTATTAATCAAGATCTATTTGCAGATAGTTTTGATAAATCAAATACAGATAGCACTCTTAGTAGCCTTGATGATTATTCAATTGATTATCTATTAAATATTTCCAGAGAAATTCAAATACAAAATTTTGATTCTGCTGAATCAATTTTATTAACCGCAAATCATTTAGCAGATAGTTTAAGAGAAACAGAAAATCAAATTAAAGCATTAATATTATTAGGTCATTTATATTTTGATAATGGATATTTTGAAAATGCAGAAGATATTTTTAATGAGATTTTATCTAAATTTTCTCCAGATTTATCAGATGAACAACTAGCGGATGTTAAACATAGTTTAGGGTTAAATCATATAAGATTTAATAATTACGACAAAGCGATTAATCTTTTTCAAGAGGCATTGTTGTATTATGAAAAAACTTATAACAAAGCCAAAATAGCAAGAGCCTTAAAAGATATTGGGGCAGTATATTATTATTTGGGGAATGAGAATTCGGCCTTGGATAATTATCAAAAAGCATTGTTAATTTATAAAGAAATAAACGATAGCGATGGAATAGCAAGGTCGTATAATAATATCGGGATGATTTTTAAAGATAAAGGAAATATTCAATTGTCTTTAGAATATTTAAACCGATCATTAGAAATCAAAAAGAATCAGGGAAATCAATATGGCATTGCAAATACCTTAGGAAATGTAGGCGATGCATATATGACGAACAATCAGTATGATAAAGCAATAGAGTTTTTCAAACAAGCACTTGTATTATGGCTTGACTTAGATTATTTGCACGGAGTTACAGAGGTATATAATTATTTAGGAGAGGTTTATATTAAGACAGGCAATTACGATAGAGCCATTGAAAACTTGATTAAATGCAGGGAAATTTCATTGAAAAATAATTTTAAACAACGATTAATTGTTAATTATCAATTGTTGTCTGAAGCGTATTATGAAAGACAAGATTATAAGAATGCGATTCAAAATCTCAAACAATACAATGTTTTAAAGGATTCATTATACGAGTCGCTTACAAACCAAAAAATTGAGGAGTATTTAATAAAATATCAAAATATAAAAGCAGAAAACGAGCTTATAGAACAAGATAAAAAAATAATGCAGCAACGATATCAGATTATTGTTACATTTATTATTCTGCTAACTGTAGTTGTATTTTTGTTTTTTCTTATTCGCCAAAATAGAGCAATACGAAGAAAAAGTAAAAAAATTCAAAATATAAATAAAGAACTTGATAAGCGTGTTGCTCAAAAAACATCAGAATTAAGAATATCAGGGTTTTCAATTGATATTGCCGTTGATGCAATTATTTGGATGAAAAGAAATGGTGAAATAGTGTATGTTAATAATGCCGCATGTTTAATGTTGGGGTATTCAAAAACAGAACTTAATAAAATGTCAATTTTCAATCTCGTTGCGGAATTTTCTGAGGATATTTGGCAGGAGTATTGGACTCAATTAAAGAATAAAAAATCATATGTTATTCAATTATATTACAAAACTCGAATGGGAAGTGAAATCCCGGTCGAAGTAGCATTTAATTTTCAGGATTTCGAAGGCGAAGAGTTTAACTTTACTTATAGCCGGAATATTACAGAAAGAAAAATAGCAGAAGAAAAGCTGAAAAACGCTAAAGAAAGAGCAGAAAATTCCGACAAATTAAAATCTGCATTTCTTGCAAATATGTCGCACGAAATTAGAACCCCAATGAACGCAATAAGTGGGTTTATTAATTTACTTGGAGACGAGGATATTAATGCAGAACAAAAAAAGGAAATAATTGAGTTGGCACAATCGAGTAGTAATGATTTGTTAAATATTGTAAATGATATTATTGATATTTCAAAAATAGAAGCAGATGAATTAATAATTAATAAATCTCTTAATTATGTAAATAGAATTGTTGCTGAATTTTACAAATTTTATTTAAAGGATATTAATTTATTACAAAAGGAAAATGTAAAATTAAGAATGGAGATTGAGCCAAACAGCGATAAAATAGCAATATATACAGATCTAGCTAGATTTAAGCAAGTTATGAGCAATTTGCTTAGTAATGCTATTAAATTTACCGAAAAAGGCGAAATTGTTATTGGTTATAATATGGTTAGTCTGGGTAACAGAAAACTACTGCGTTTTTTTGTTAAGGACACAGGAATTGGCATTTCTAAGCAAGATCAGGGTGCTGTATTTGATCGGTTTAATCAATTAAATGATAATAGAACAAAAGACTATAAAGGCACAGGTTTAGGATTGGCTATAGCAAAAAAATTAGTAGATCTTTTAGGTGGAAATATAGGCCTTATTTCTGAAGAAGGAGAAGGGTCTGATTTTTATTTTACATTACCATATCAATTATTAGAAACCTCAGATACTACTTTAAATGTAGATGTGTATAAGAAAGAGCTAGATGATTGGTCTCACAAATCAATATTGGTTGTTGAAGATACAGAATCAAACTATTATTTAATTGAAAACTACTTAAAATCTACAAATATTCAAATATCCTGGGCGAAATCTGGAAGGGAAGCATTAGGTTTCTTTAATGAAAAGAAACAATTTGATTTAGTTTTGATGGATATTCAATTGCCGGGAATAAATGGGTATGAAGTAACAAAATTAGTTAAGTCGTATAATAAAAACATTCCTGTGATAGCCCAAACCGCATATGCTTTGGCAGGAGAAAAAGAGCGTAGCATTAAAGAAGGTTGCGATGATTATATATCAAAACCAATAAAGAAAGAAACGCTTACTGAATTGTTACGAAAATATTTGTAATAAGCGTTTATTGAGTATTAGAGCTCACCTTAATATTTAATAAGATGTGATTTTCTTAAATTATATTTTTCTTCGTTTGATAAATTTCTTTTAAAATCTAACACTGCCTTTTCCCACGAACCATACATTGGATTTGGAAGCACAATAAATTTCTCTCCAAATGCGGTTATGTTTTCTTCAACAACATCAAATCCGTAATTATTTGATCT
>DAOWGM010000053.1 GCA_030637515.1 Bacteroidales bacterium | reverse complement strand
TAGGATCGTTTAATCCTTTTAAAGCCATTACAGGATCAAATTTTGTAAGAAAAAAAGCTGGATATAATCCTGATAATATTCCGATTAAAAGAACCATTAATATAAAGTACAATAGGTTCTCTGACATTGCAAAATCAGAAAATACAAATTGCTGATCGGCCAATTGATTATAATATGGAAGCGCCAAATCGATAAATAAAATGGCCAATAATCCACCCAATATCGCCGTAAATAAAGCTTCCGATAATATTTGAATTTTTAACCGCAATGCCGATGATCCATTAATTTTCTTTATACCAATTTCCTTGGTTCGTTTCAAAGCTAGGGATGTGGCAATATTCACATAATTCGACGCTACTACAATTAAAATAAATACGATAGAAATAATAAAAATATAAATGTATGTTATATTTCCATTCACACCGTATTCTCCTTCAAGATTTGATTTCAAATGTATATCTCGTATAGGCTGTAATTTCCTTTCTTGATATTGTAAAATTTCTCTCGGATTTTCACCTTCAGGAGCAACATAATATACCGTAAAATCATCCATTCTATCAACCACGTTCTTAATATCTGCATTTTCTTTTAACCTAACATAGTTCATCATACCGGCCCAACCCCTTGCATAGTACAAATCAACATAGCCCATATTTAATATGTTCTTTTTAAATAATTTAAATGGGATAAAATAATCGTAAATTAAATGTGAATTCTCTGGGCAATCAGGAAATACTCCTTTAACCGTATATAAGCTTTCTCCAGATTCAAGCTGCTTTCCAATTGGTTCTTCTTTTCCAAAATATTTTTTAGCCATTGATTCCGAAATCATCAAAGAATAAATATCGGTATAAAAATCTGTTGGTAGGCCTTTTATTAATTGTATTCCCATTACATTAAAAATAGTAGAATCGGCATAAAAACCCTGTTGTTCTTCGAATTGAACCTGATCTCCATTTTTGGATGTGTAAATAAATGACATATTAAATGTAGTTCTTATTCGAGTCACACATTCAACTTCCGGAAAAAAATTAGGCAGTTCATATACTAATTGCGAAGATGTTTGAGCCCAGCTTCTATTATTATCGCCATAATTGTAATTTGTAACTCTAAAAACTCTTTCTGCATTAGGAATATGTTCATCAAAGCTTAACTCGTACTTGACATGCATAAGTAAAATCATACTTACTGCGATACCCAAAGCCATTCCTAAAATATTTAGTGATGTTGTAAGCTTTTGTTTAAATGCTATTCTTATTGCTGTTACTATAAAATTTCTAAACATAATTTTCTTTTTTTGTTTAGATTGATGATTCCCAATATTATGCCAATTACACTAACATGCTACTATACTGAACTATACATTATTTACAATCCTAATTAATAGTATTTTCGTCCATTTATGGACAAAACTTAGTCCATAAATGAACAATTCATTAAATTTACTAAATTTGTATGAGAAATAAATTAAAGGTCAGCACTTCGACAGGCTCAGTGTGACATTCTGAATCAAATAATATGTCATACTGAGCCTGTCGAAGTATGATAAAATTAATGTTAAAGTAATTCTGAGTACAACGAGGTATTTAACCCACACAATAGATTCCCGCGTTACTCGCTTCGCTCATGAGAAAAGTTCGCAAGAATGACATGAAGAAATAGTATAATAAAAGAAATTTATCAATAAATGAAAAAGACAAAAGCTAACATTCTTATAGTCGACGACGATCCGCATATTCTTTTTTCCTTGCAAACATTACTTGAAAGGTTCTTTACACAAATTTATACAGAAAAATCGCCTGATAAAGTTCCATCTTTACTTTTAGATAAAGAAATAGATGTTATTATTTTAGATATGAATTACTCTTACGGAGAAACATCAGGTAAAGAAGGAATAGAATGGATTAAGAGAATTCTTGAGATAGATGCAAATATCAGTATTGTTCCAATAACAGCTTACGGTGGCGTGAATATGGCAGTTGATGCATTAAAATCAGGAGCTGTTGATTTTGTTGTGAAACCCTGGCAAAATGAAAAAATCATTTCTACTATTAACGCCGCATTTAACTATGCCAAATCAAAACGAAGCATTACCATTCTTAAAGAACAAAAGGTTTTATTTAACAAGACTTCGTCCATTTCATTAAATCATTTTATTGGTGAATCTGATGTAATGAAAATGGTTTTTGAAAAGATTCAAAAAGTATCTGAAACAGATGCTAACGTTCTAATTCTTGGCGAAAATGGTACTGGGAAGGAACTTGTAGCACAATCAATTCACAATCAATCGAAACGTAAAAACGAATCATTTGTAAATGTTGATTTAGGAAGTATCTCAGAAAATTTATTTGAATCTGAACTTTTTGGTCATATAAAAGGTGCTTTTACCGATGCTAAAGAAAATAAATTAGGCCGGTTTGAGGCTGCTAACGAAGGATCTCTTTTTTTAGATGAGATTGGAAACATCCCTATGGCTCTGCAATCAAAGTTACTTTCATCGCTTCAGAACAGAGAAATATTTAAAGTTGGAAGTAGCAAAGCTACAAGCATTGATATTCGTCTTATTTCCGCTACAAATTCGAATATCTATAAGCTTGTAAACGAAGGAATATTTCGAAACGATTTGCTCTACCGAATAAATACGGTTGAAATTCTAATTCCCCCATTACGAAACAGAACTGAAGATATTCCACTAATAGCTGATTTCTATATCAAGAAATATTTAAATAAATACAAAAAACAAATTAATCCTTTATCGGAAAAAGTAATTAAACATTTACAAAAATATGATTGGCCAGGGAATGTTCGTGAATTACAACATAGCATTGAACGAGCTATCATATTGTCGAATAGCAAGGATCTAAGTATAATTGATTTTCAGTTTAGAAATTCAATAAATGAGACCGGTCAGTTAGAATTTAAACATTTTAATCTGGACCATATTGAAAAATGGGCCATTGAAAGTTGCCTTGAAAAATACAATGGACACATAACAAAAGCAGCTGAAGAATTAGGTTTAACCCGAGGTGCTTTATACCGAAGATTTGAAAAATATGAGATTAAAAAATATTAAGTTCCAAATTATAATTAGGATATTGTTAATAGGAATTTCATTATTCCTTGTTGCATATCTTGTTTTTGAGCAAAAAAGGATTGTTCAAAGTATCTACGCATCAATTATTCCGATAGCATTAGCTATTGAGTTGATTCTTTATATAGACAGAAATAACCGTCACATTAAAAACTATCTGGATGCCATTGAGTGGGACGATTTAAGCATTAAAATGCCTGAAAATATGGCCGATAAATCGTTTCAGGATTTGAATAAATCGCTTAATCTTTTTAATAAAAAACTTAAGCTCTTACGTAAAGAGAATTTTGCTCAATATTATTTTATTGAATCTCTTATTAAAGAAGCTCTCATTGGCTTAATAGTTATAGATCAGGATGATAACGTATTTTTCGTTAATAAGTCGTTCGAGCAAATTATAGGCAAATCAAAAATTAATTCATATAAATTAGTAAACAATGAATTATCAGAAATTTGGAATCAAATTAGTGATTTAAGAATTAACGAAAAAAGAACACTTGAAATTAACGTTAAAGGGCAATCGCGAATTATCTTATTTCAGGTTTCTGAATTTAAAATTGATAATAAAAAATATAGACTTTATTCAGCTCAAAATATTAAATCTGAAATGGAAAGTACTGAATTGGAAGCCTGGAAAAAGCTGATTCGTATTCTTTCTCATGAGATTTTAAACTCTACATCTCCTATTCTTTCGCTGAGTGCAACTTTAACTGATATGATTCACGAAAACACTCAAAACCAAGAGCTCTTAATTAAAAAACTTCGGGAAGGATTGAATGTGATTAATCAAAGAAGTTCAGGTTTAATTAAATTCACTAATGCATTTAGTACTATCTCAAAACTTCCAGAACCAGAAAAAACAGTCGTAAATACTAATGAACTGTTACAAAAACTAAATATTCTATTCCAAAAGCAATTGGAAGAAAACAAAATAGATTTTCTTTTTAAAGTATTCCCAAATTCAGAAGAATTATTTGCTGATCAATATCAGGTAGAACAAGTACTTATAAACTTGATAAAAAACTCCATTGAAGCTTTTCACTGTAATGCTTTAAATAAAAAAATAAATATATCAGTCTCTAATAACACCGAATTTATTCAAATTGAAATTACTGATAACGGAAATGGTATTTCGCAAGATAAAATGAGTAAAATATTTCTACCTTTTTATACTACAAAAGAAACCGGAAATGGAATAGGATTGGCTTTATCCAAACAAATATTAAATCTTCATAAAGGAAATATTTCTGTTGAATCTCAAATTGAAAAAGGAACTAAAGTGATTATGGAGATTCCAGTTACAACTATCTAAAACACCTGAAGAAATGCTCAGAATTGTTAAAAAATAAGTAATTAATAAAAAAGGGATGCTAAAAGCATCTCTTTTTTATGCTATTCCTCTACATATTAAGTTTTATAATAAAACTTTAAATAATTAATGATTAATCTGGTAATCAATTTATTCAAAAAATTTAATATATTTAAACATCCAAAACCATTTAGCCAAGAAGAATGACAGCAAAAACTAAATATTTTGAAAAAGAGAAAGTTTGTAAGAACTGTGGTTCAACTCAAATAGATAATTACTGTTGTAATTGTGGGCAGAAAATATATACTAAGCGATTTACCCTAAAGAGTTTTTTCTTTGTAATACTTAACACTTTAAGCATTGAAAGAGGATTCTTTTATACTGCTAAAATGTTATTTACTCATCCGGGAAAAGTTGTAAATGATTATTTAAAAGGTAAAACAAGGTCTTATTATAATCCTTTAAAATATATAATAATTATAGCCGGGATTTACGCTTTTTTAGCGATATATCTTAATATACTTGATGATACTATTGAGTCAAATGAATATTTTCAAAAAAATATTGAAACAATACAAGAAAATGAAGAGTCATTGCAATATATAAACGTTTTCTTAGAAAAGTTTAAACAATATATGAACCTTTTACCATTGCTTATAATTCCTTTTACCAGTTTAATTTCAAAGTGGTTTTACCGATCAAGAAACTTATTTTATGGAGAACATTTGGTTATTAATTGTTTTTTATTTGCTCAAATTTTTGTCCTATATATCTTATGGTCACCTATAGCTGCAATCGTTCCTTCACTAATTCCCTATTTCCCATTTTTAACTTTTATTTCATCTATCACTTATCTTTGTTATGCTTTATTTAGAACGTTCCAGGAGTCGCCATTCAGGGCTGTTTTGGGAGGCGTTATAGTTTATTTCTTAGGGATTCTACTCTTTTTCCTTTTTTTAGCTATTGTCGTATCGGTTTTTGGAATAATTTTAATTTTAACGAAATAAATATTTGGTTTATTCTTTATTATGCAACTTTTCTGTATCTCCAAACAGATAAGCTTAACATAATTATTGCATAAATCAATAAACTGAAAAACTCGTAAGAAATATCCCGAAAACCCGATCCTTTTAATAATATCATACGAATAACACGCATAAAATAATAAAACGGATTAATGATATTCACTCGCTGAGCCCATATTGGCATACTTTCGGTAGGTGTAAAAATTCCACTCATAAGAATAAAAACAAGCATAAAAAAGAATGAAATAAACATGACTTGTTGTTGTGTTGTTGAAATGGTTGAAATAAATAAGCCAATTCCTAAAACCGCTAATAAATAAACAATTGTAAAACCAAATAAAAGGCCAATGCTTCCAACTATTGGGATATGAAAAAAGATCTTACCAACAACCAATCCGAAAGCAAGCTCAAATAAGGCAATAATTATGAATGGAACTAATTTCCCAACTATAAATTCTATCTTACTAATCGGAGTTACATTTAACTGTTCAATGGTTCCAATTTCTTTCTCCCTAACAATATTCATTGCCGCCAAAAACATGCTTATTACGGTTACCAAAATAACTAAAATCCCTGGTAACATATAAGTTTTATAATTGAGTTCCGGATTATACCAATATGATGTTTCAACAGCAATTGGATTCATATTTTTAATGTCCGGCATTTTTGTAATGTCCACAATTATATTTCGATTAAAATCGGATATTACAGCTGAAGAATAAGCATTGATAAGACTTGCTGCCATTCCGTTAATTCCATCAATCAGCAATTGCACCTGAGTTGAATTTTCACGTATTAAATCGCGTTCAAATCCATAAGGAATATGCATTATAAAATCAGCCTGATTCTTTTCTATAGCTTCGTTTGCTTCATCAATTGAAAATGAAACTCCTGAAATATTATAAAATGGAGAGAAATCAAATTTAGTGATTAATTTATGAGATAATGAAGATAAATCCTTATCGACTACATACATATCAATAGATTTCATTTCCAGAGTTGCAGCATGTACTAATATCACCAACTGAAGAATAGGCATTCCAAAAATCATTGGTAACATGGTTTTATTTCTGAAAATCTGAATGAATTCCTTTTGGAGGATGAATTTTATCTTTCTCATTTTAATCAACTAATTAATATAATTTCAATTTTATCATTCTAATCAATATGCAACAAGCCTCATGCTTCAGGCTACAAGAATAATCACTTGTAGCATGTTGCTTTTAGCTTGAAGCTTATTCAAGTCTTACTTTAAATTTCTTTATACTCATTACCAAAAAGAAAATTGTCATTCCGGCAATAATTAATGTTTCTTTCCAAATCACGCCTATTCCTGACCCTTTTATCATAATATTTTTAACAATAATGATAAAATATTTTGCAGGCATTATAGAACTTAACCATTGTAATATTTTAGGCATATTCTCAATAGGGAATATAAATCCTGACAACAGCATAGTTGGAAGCATTAATGCAAACATTGAAATAAACATAGCTACCAATTGACTATTACTAACCGTTGATATTAGTATCCCCAGTGAAAGAGCCATAGAAATAAACAGCAATGTTTCAAGCAATAGAAAAACCAAATTGCCCTGTATTGGCATTTCAAATACAAAATAGCTAAGTGCAATATTTACTACAGCATTTATAAATGATAATACCATATAAGGGATTACTTTCCCAATAACAATTGGTAGCGGTTTTAAGGGTGATACCAATAAAACTTCCATTGTACCCATTTCTTTTTCGCGAGCTATCGATATGGATGTCATCATTGCAGAAACGAGCATAAGAATCAGTGCCATTGTACCAGGAACAAACATGTAAACACCTTTTAAGCTATTGTTATATAGCATTCTAACTTCAGGAACTATTTCATATGGCAATCCCTGAGCAAAAAGCTCGTTTTTTACATACGAGTTTATTATTGCCCTGGTATAATTCGATACAACATTGGCGGTATTAGCATCAGAAGCATCTGCAATAATTTGTATACCTGCCAATCCATCACGTTCAAGTTTCTCGGCAAAATTGGGTTCAAAAACAATCACTTCACGAATTATTCCTTTCTTAAAAGCTTCTTCGATTTCCTGATCTGAATTTAAATTTTCGCTTACAATGAAAAATCCTGAAGAAGTGATTTTATTCGTGATTTCATGTGTTACATTATCCTGTGATTTATCATAAACTCCAATATTTACGTCTGTAATTTCATTGGATACCACATAACCAAATATCAGGATTTGCGCTACAGGCATTCCGAACAATATGAGCATTGTACGGTAATCTCTAAATATATGATGAAACTCCTTTTTTACAAAACCAATGAAGCGATTCATGTTTCTATACTTTTTTAAACTATTTAATTTTATTTATATCTTAACTCTTTTTTCAATAAGCATACAAGCTATATGCTATAAGCTTTATTCTTTCTTGAAAATGATTTTCTAATATCTCAATACTTATATCTCACATCTTTTATACTTTAGCGTGCTATTTTAATAAATACTTCGTCCATATTATTCGCATCGAATTGTTTTTTCAAAGCACCTGGTGTGTCCAGCCCTTCTATCCTGCCCTGATCCATAATTGATACACGATCGCAATATTCGGCTTCATCCATATAATGTGTTGTTACGAAAACTGTTATTCCCGAATCGGAAGTTTCATAAATCATTTCCCAAAAATCGCGTCGGGTTATCGGATCAACTCCTCCAGTAGGTTCATCAAGAAAAACAATTTTAGGATCATGAAATATAGCTACCGAAAATGCTATCTTTTGTTTCCATCCTAATGGCAATGATTTTATTAATGAATCCTGAATATCATTCATTTTTAAACGGTCCAGTAATGATTCCGTTTTTTCTTTTATGAATTTACTTGACAAACCATAAATACCTCCATAAAACCGAATATTTTCACGAACCGTTAAATCTTCGTATAAAGAAAATTTCTGACTCATATAACCTATATTCTTCTTCACTTTTTCGCGTTCCCTGTAAACATCAAATCCTGCTACGTTTACTTCGCCGGAAGTAGGAAAAGACAAACCTGAAAGTATTTTGATTGCTGTGGTTTTCCCGGCACCGTTAGCACCAAGAAAACCAAAAATTTCACCTCTTTTTACGTTGAAAGTTAAATTATCATTTGCAACAAAGCTTCCGAACTTTTTCACCAGATTTTTAACTTCAATTATATTGTCTGTGTTTTTTTGCATTTACTTTCAGTTATTTCAATAAAATAATTTTTAGTTTAGAATATTTAAAAACAGCTTTTTGCTTTTAGCCCTTAGCCTTTAAAAAGACCACTATTAATTATTAATTGTTAATTGCTAATTGCTCATCAATTCCATAAAACAATCTTCAATATTTGCTTCAATTTCCTTTATTTCTATATCAGTATGATTTTTTTCTTTTAATACAGATTTCATCTCCGATATATCTACATTTTTATCTGTTGCTGTAATATGCAAATACTCTCCAAACGGAAAAACAGTATCAATAAAATCAAATATTTTAAGATCTTTAATAAGTTGATAAATATTGTTTGATTTCACAGCCCAAAGCTTTCTTCCAAAATCTCCTATAATCTTTTCGGGAGTATCTATTGACATTATTTCGCCATTCTGAATAAGTGCAACTCGATCGCATAAATTAGCTTCATCCATGTAAGGTGTTGAAACCAGAATAGTAATTCCTTTTTCTTTTAAGCGGATAAGCATTTCCCAAAATTCCTTACGAGAAACAGCATCCACACCTGTAGTTGGTTCGTCAAGAATTAATATATCAGGACTATGTATCAGTGCACAACACAGTGCTAATTTCTGTTTCATTCCTCCTGAAAGCTTTCCTGCCAATCGATCTTTAAAAGGTTCAATCTGAATATAAATATCCTTTATTAAATCATAATTTTCCTCAATCGTAGTCCCAAATATTCGTGCAAAAAATGCCAGATTTTCTTCAACCGAAAGATCCTGATACAAGGAAAATCGCTGTGGCATATAACCAATATTATTTCTAATTTTTCGATAATCTTTAATCACATCTGATTCCAACACTTTAACTTGTCCTTCGGTTGGAAAAATAAGTGTTGTAAGAATTCTAAAAATACTTGTTTTACCGGCACCATCTGGTCCTATCAGACCAAACAACTCTCCTTTTGGGACTGAAAAGCTTACACCTTTTACAGCTTCAACTTTTTCGTATGTTTTTTTTAAATCTTTAACTTCTATTGCAAATTCAGCCATCGACAATTCACATTTAATTTTGAACTTTAAACCTGAAACTAAAAAATAACTTCACCAGGCATTCCAATTTTTATTTTCCCATCATTCTTTACTCTGATTTTTACAGCATAAACCATATTCACACGTTCCTCTTTTGTCTGAATAATTTTTGGTGTAAACTCAGCTTGATCTGAAATCCAGAATACTTCTCCTTCATATTCCTGATTTGTTTCGTCGTCTTTATCACTTAACACTTTTACTTTTTGTCCGGTTTGTACATTTGGCAACTGTGATCCGCTAATATACACCCGCAGTTCTATTTCATCCATTCCAGCTATTTTGTATATCGCTTTCCCAGGAATAGCAATTTCATTTTCCTCCAGATATTTTTCAAGCAAAATTCCATCGATTGGATTTTTAATAATTGCTCTGCTTATTTGCTCATTTATTAATTTTATCTGTGTATCAATCACCTTAATCTCTTTTGAAACAGATGTTATTTGAGTTTTTGTAGCGGCTATCTGCTTTTCCAGAACATTATATTTTCCTTTAATATCATCAAATTGCTGTTTCGTTGCTGCATTATCATTATACAGTTTTTCAACTCTATTCATTTCAGTTCCGATAATAGATTTTTGTTCTTCCTGAACAGCAATCTGAGCTTTTATACTACTTATTTTTGAAGCAATAGCTTGCTTTTGAGCCAACAACTGTTCTTTTTGAATTGACATAGGAATTGTATCAATAAAGACTACTATTTGGTCTTTTTCCAGTTTTTGTCCTTCTTCAACTTTAAATTCTATTATTTTACCCTGTGTTTCGGCACTTACAATAACCTCTTTTGCTTCAAAATTTCCATAAGCATCCGATTTATTATCATTTCCTGAACAAGCTGCAAGTAAAATCGGGAATACCAAGTATAAATATTTTATTTTCATAATTTTATTTAGTTAAAAGTTTAAAGTTAAAGGTTCAAAGATTTCGAATTTCATATTCTGTATCTTAAATTTAAACCTCATTAATAATTCTTAATTATTCTATATTTCTCCTTTTATATATAAATAATTAACCTTCGATTGTACCAACTGAATTTTATGTGTTTCGAAGGCTATTTTCGCCTGTGTTTCTTTGCTTAACTCAGTTATATAATCTGTTGATGTTATAACACCATTATCCAACTTAAAACGAGCACTTTCAGACACCTCTTCGCGAAGTTTAATAATCTCTTTATCTGTTTCAATTGCATCCTCGTATATCTTAATTTTCGAACTTTCATTTTTTAAGGCTACTGCAATTTGCTTGTTAAACGAATTTTCTTGAGTTAATATCAAGTCTTTGTTTAATGATAAAATTTGCTTTTCTCGCTTTGTAGTACTCCAGTCCCAAAATTTCCAGTTCAACCCTACACCAACATAATAGTATGAATCAAATTCTTGATTTACCATATTTAATCCGGGTTTACCATATCCAAGCTGGGTAAATGCAAATACTGTTGGTCTGTTTTGTTTCGAAATCATTCCTGATGTAGCATCAAGCTTTTCTTTCTGATAATTAAATAAAACCTGTTCAGGTCTGTTAATTGCATCAGTAGTTTCAATTGTATGTTCGGGAATTTCAAGCTCTGCATCATATGACAAGCTTATTCCTGTAATTTCAGATAAAACGTCAATTGTGGCAAATCGCTGGTTTTGTATCTCCAATATACTTTGCTTAACCTTAATTTTCTCGGCTTTCAATGCGCTTAAATCAGAACTTAATAACACACCGTTTTTAACTCCAGACTCTACTGATTTCTCTTTAGTTTCTAAATCATTTAGCATTACTTCTAATACTTCCTCATTCCGTTGAAGAATTAAAATCGCAAAATAAAACATATTAATTTGCTCTTTAATTTTATTCAATTCAACCTGAGTATTCTGCTGATTTACTTTAAGGTTTACACTTTCTAATTGTTTTGCAGATCTTATTCTTCCCCAATCGTAAATTAACTGGTTTACGTCAATACTTGCTTTATACTGATCTTTCTCTCCTTGAAATCCAAATTTATAACCAGCAGCTGAAATTTCTATATCAATAACATCAGATTGATAGGTAGCTTGCGCATTTAATTCAGCATTAGGTAACCATTTCGTTTTCAGATTTTTAATACTAAGCTCACTTGACTGCGTATAAATATCACTCTGATTAGCCAGAGGATAATTCGTCAACATACTTTCATAACAATCTTCTAAACTAACTTGCTGCTCTTGAGCAAAAGTTATATTTGTTATGAATAATAATATAATTATAATTTTTCTCATAAATATTAAATTAGTGCCTGACTTCGATATTGTGCCACTTAATTTTAAAACTCATCATCTGCGTCTCAATATTTACTCGCGAATGCTCGTGAGAACGCTTCGCTAAGTTATCTCAGCCATTGGCTGTCATTACGCTTTAATTGAGTTTATAATAAATTCTTTTACAAAATCTTTTCTTTGTTTTAGAAAAGCATCATACTGCTTTTTGTCATTTTCAAACATAATACCTTGAATTATAGGCCTTGCTACAATAGGAAATACAACTAAACCAATAATATTGGTCATTAAGTTTCGGGTATCTATTGGTTTAATTATCCCTTTCTGAACTTCAGCCTGTATTTGAGCATCAAATTTTTCAAATAAATTATTCTCTTTAATATGGATGTTCTTTTCAAAAATATTTAAAAGAATTTGAGGATTTCTATTTAGTTCATTAATTACAAAACCCGGGATATAAGGGTGTTTTGTAAGTAAATCCATATAATTATCGATAAAAAATTCTATTTTTTCAAAAACAGGTTTCTCCGATAACATTATCTCCTGCATCTTTGGAATAAAAATTGAAAAAGCAATATTAAAAACCTTTTCAAACAGTTTTTCTTTTGTACGATAATAATAATGCAACAATGCCTTATTTATGCCCGCCTTATCTGCTATCTCCTGCATTCTTGCACCAGTCATTCCTTTTTGCTGAAATACATCTTTAGCAGCATCAAGAATTTTACCTTCTGTATCTTTTTGTTGATCTACCATTATATAAATAATTAACTATTTTATTAAACTATTTGGTTTAACCATCTGGTCAAAGATAGATATTTATTCTATTTGTGTCAAGTTATAATTGGTATATATTTATTAAGATTTTTATAGCACTCATTTACTGTTGCTTACAAATCATTAATTAAAATAATAACTTTTTTATTTGGAATAAGTAAATTACCACCTTATCTTTGTGAGTGAATACTAACTAACATCTTTTAGCAAATGCTAAGCGAAAGGCAACAACAAATAATCAATGAGTCAATTAAGTTAATTGATAACAAAGGGATTCAGGGATTTACAATCAAAAATTTGTCTAAAGAAATTGGTATCTCAGAACCTGGGATTTACCGACATTTTGAAAGTAAGTTTGCTATTCTTAACGAAATTTTAGATTCGTTTAAACAAAACATGCTTGAAAATCAAAAAGCTTTTAATCAGAATAATGTAGATCCGTTAAGTAAATTAAAATTATTTTTTAATAAGCTATTTGAAAAATTTATACAAAACCCAGCTTTAATATCCGTGATATTTTCTGAGGAAATTTTTCAGAACGAAAATATTCTTTCTGACAAAGTGAATGAAATACATGCAATGAACGAACAATTGGTTAGTTCTGTTTTTATGGAATTACAAAAATCAAAACAAATATCAGAAAAACTGAATATTGAAACCTTTAATCTAATATTTTTTGGTTCTGTACGCCTGTTAGTACGTAAATGGAAATATTCAGGACATAGTTTTAATTTACAAGATAAAGGAAATGAATTATTTAACACATTATTAAGCTTAGCTAAATAACTAATCATTAATAAGATTAATTTCTATTAATGATTATTTTTTATAATAGCAGTTAGTGAATATTAACAAACATAAATAAAAATGGAAAACTTTTTAAAGAAACTATTACACAAACCCTGGATTGTAATTGCAGTGACTATTATTATTAGTGCCCTGCTTTTCATGCAAATGAAAAAAAATTCCAGAATGGAAACGGATCTTGATAAGTATATGCCACAGGATCATCCGGCATTTGTTTACAGCGACCAGGCCGAAGAATGGTTTGGAATTAATGATGGTATAATTGTAGCTATTGAAAATCAGAATGGAATATTTAATACTGCAACTTTAGATACCTTAAAACAGCTTACAAAAAGATTGCAGAAAATGGACGAAATTGAAAAGGCTGATGTAACGTCTTTATATACTGCTGATAATATTATTGGTACTGAAGATGGGATGGATGTTAAAGCTTTTTATAAACGTG
>DAOWGM010000120.1 GCA_030637515.1 Bacteroidales bacterium | reverse complement strand
CTAAACCATTTCAAAAGGAAGAATTAATTGCACGTATAAAAACACATCTTGCTTTACGGGAAAACGATATAGAGTTAAGAAAAAAAAATAAAGAACTGGTTCTGGCTAAAGAAAAAGCTCTGGAAAGCGAAAAAAAGTTTAAACAACTGTTTGATAATCTGGGTGATGCCGTATATGTTATAAAATTTGGAGGGAAAAACAGAGGCCGGATATTGGAAGTAAATTCTGAAGCCACAAGACAAACAGGCTATACAAGAAATGAATTATTGCAAATGAATATTATTGGAGATCTTTTTATTCCTGGTTCAGAGGAGATCAGTACGGATAAGTGGGAAGAAAAGCTGCAAAAAGGAGAAACCGTTACGACATCGGAGATGAAAAGGAAAAAGGATGGTACAGAATACTGGACAGAGGTAACTGTAACACCTATAGAGTTTAAAGGGAAAGAAGCAAGTTTATCAATTAACCACGATTTCACCGAGCGCAAAAAAGCAGAAGAAGAACTTCTAAAGCACCGGAATAATTTAGAAGAATTAGTGAAAAAAAGAACGGTTGAATTAAATTTTACTAATGCCAAATTGGAAAAAGCAGCCGGTATGAAAGATGAATTTCTGGCTAATATGAGCCATGAACTCAGAACCCCGCTAAATGCAATACTAGGCCTTTCTGAAGCATTACAAGAAAAAATTTATGGAAACCTTAATCCGAAACAAACAGAGAAAATACAACATATTGATGAAAGCGGCAGACACTTACTTGGTTTAATTAATGAAATACTTGACTTGTCAAAAGTAGAAGCAGGAAAAATTGGTTTGGAATATGTAGAAATTTCTATTGAAGAATTATCGCAATCAAGCCTGAGATTTATAAAACAAATTGCATTTAAGAAAAAAATTAAAGTTTCATCAAGTATTTCAAGTACAATTGAAATATTCCGGGCAGATGAAAAAAGAATGAAGCAAATCCTGGTGAATTTATTAAGCAATGCAGTGAAATTTACTCCGGATGGAGAACAAATTGGCTTAGATGTTAATGTAAATGAAAAAACACAAACCATTAGTTTTATAGTTTGGGATACAGGTATTGGAATATCTAAGCAGAACCTCGATAAATTGTTCCAGCCCTTTGTGCAAATTGACAGTGTGCTTTCACGACAATACGAAGGAACCGGACTTGGATTGGCTTTGGTAAATAACTTGACAAACCTGCATAATGGTTCAATAACTGTAGACAGCAAGGAAGGAAAAGGCAGTCGCTTCAATGTTACAATACCGCTTATGGAGAATGGCTATAAAGGTACTATCCCGATAATTATCGGGAGTCCTAGGGATGAAGATGAATCAAAAATTAATATGAATGAGCCAGATGTTTTAATAGCGAAAAAAAATGTGCAAGCAAAAAAAGAAAATCAAAAACTTATTCTTATTGCCGAAGACAACAAACCTCATTTAACAACAATAAAAGATTATTTGGAAGCCAAGCAATTTAGGGTAGCTGTGGCCCGAAATGGGAAAGAAGCAGTTGAAAAGGCACACGAAATAATCCCGGCATTAGTTTTAATGGACATACAAATGCCCAAAATGGACGGATTGGAAGCTATTAAGGAAATAAGAGCAAGCAGTAATGCCGATGTTTCAGGTATTCCTATTATTGCAGTAACAGCATTAGCAATGCCTGGCGACCGTGAAAAATGCATCAATGCTGGTGCTAATAATTATTTAAAAAAACCTGTTGGTTTAAAATTTTTAGTTAAAACTATAAATGACTTATTGGAAAATAAAGGTTAACAGTTTTTTAAAGTAGCAATTTATATATTAATCTAAAATAGAGAAAGGATCATAAAAATGTTTGATTTTAAAATACTTGTAGTTGAAGATCAGCCTATCTACAGAAAATTATTAACTGATATAATTGAAGCTAAAAAATTTAAATTCTTTGAAGCTGTTGATGGAGAAAGCGGACTTGAAATGTTTCGAAAACATTCACCAGATTTAGTTATTTGTGACATTTCTATGCCTAAAATGAATGGGTTGGAATTACTAAAAGCTATAAAAAAAATTAAACCCGATACCTATGTAGTAATAGCTACTGCTCATGATTATGAAGACTGGGTTATTGAAGCATTAGAATCAGGAGCTTCTAATTATTTAAAAAAGCCTGTTACAAACATGGAGTTAACACATATTCTTGACAAGTATTATGAGATTGCAAAAAATAAGGCAATTACAAAAAATATTATGTCGATGATGGAAGAAAAACAGCTTGTATTAAAATGCAAATCTAACATTCAGTCTATTCCAAACATTGTCAATTACCTCATTAAAGAAACAGGTAATAAAATTAATGAATCGGAAAGATTTGGTTTTGAACTGGGTTTAAATGAGTTAATCATTAATTCAGTTGAACATGGTAATCTGGAGATTAGTGGTGAAGAAAAATATAAAGCACTTGAAAATAATAAATTGATTAATCTGTACAATTTAAAGCTTAAAGATCCTGAGTTAGCAAATCGTACTCTAACTGTAAAGTTAAATATTAAGAAAGAAATTATTGAATTAGAAATTATTGATGAAGGAAAAGGCTTTGATTGGCGAAAAATAAACGATCCGTTAAAAACTGAAAATAAAGAAAAACTTGTTGGCAAAGGTATATTTTTAAGCAAAAATTATTTTGATAAGCTTGAATACAAGGGGAAGGGTAATATTGTACGAGTAATAAAAAAAATAAATCAGAAATAAATTAATTCTGTAATGTTAAATTATAAAGCAACTGGGTTTTAGCCAATAAATTAATAAAGTCTGTTTGTTAAATAATAATTCATCAAAGATGCAAAATGAAATCAAAAATATATTGAATCTGGTTAAAGAGCAAAGAACTTTTGATTTCACAGGTAATCAACTACCAATGCTTGAGCGCAGAATTCAGAAAAGAGTTTCGGCTACAAGTACCAAAATTTTTGAAGATTATTACATATATCTTAATAATAATCCCAACGAAATAGATAAACTAATTGATGTTTTAACGATTAATGTAAGTCGCTTTTTTAGAAACACTCTTTCTTTTGAATATATCAGTAAAATAATTATTCCCAGATTGGTTTTGAAAAAAATACAGACCAATGATAACAGTTTCAGAATTTGGTCGGCAGGCTGTTCTTTTGGCGAAGAGCCTTATTCATTGGCTATTATAATTAATGAATTTTTTGAAAAAGAAAAAATCTCAGTTAACCTGAATATTTTTGCCACCGATATAGATAAAAAAGCATTAAAAATTGCATCTGAAGGAAAGTATAGCTCTGAAAGTATTAAGAATTTAAGGTATGCTATTGTTGATAAATATTTCACAAAAAAAGATAATCTGTTTGAGATAAGTCCCGAAATAAAAAAAATGGTACGGTTTTCTTTTTTTGATCTTCTTGATAAAAATCATTTTGTGCCACCAGAAAGTATTTTTGGTGATTTTGATATTGTTCT
>DAOWGM010000131.1 GCA_030637515.1 Bacteroidales bacterium | reverse complement strand
TATAAACAACCGCTAACACGCGTTCAAATTCAATGCGGGGTTTTGTGGTTTAACAGGGTTTTGTTACTTTTAGGTTTCATTATCAACGGGTGATACTGAAACACCGCGCAATCCCGCACAAAATTTAACGCGGGACCGTTAGCACCAATAGAATTACAACGCGCAATGAAAAAACTGAAATATATAATCTTAGGAGTTTTAATCTTTACACTGGCATGTGAAGAAGATACAGAAACAACAATAATTAACGGATCAGTTAGGGATTACTTTACTGAAAATATTGTGTCAAATATTGACTTGATAATTCATGATAATACAATGGATCCAACAAATCCTCAATTAAGACAACTTCAGCCATATGATACTATTTCATTTATTACAAAAATCCCAGTTGATAACTTGGGAAACTTTGAAATTAAAACAGAATCGTTAAGAAAAGGAAATGATTATTTGTTGGTATATAATGACAGTGATAAATTTTCAGTTTATTCTAATGAAATTGAAGTGGGAAAAACCAACACATTTAATTTGAAACTGAAATATTTCAATACTCTTAAAGTAAAAATTCAAAATAATATCGTTCAGGCAGATAGTTTAGTATTATTTATTTCAGTTGATAATTCGCATTTTGATGAAACAGGAGAAATTGTTGAATTTCTTTTGGATGAAACTTTTAATATTTCAGGCAATCTTAATACAACTGTTTTATCAAGATCAATTCCAGAATGTTTGCATAATATAAGTTGTAGATATTATGAAAATGGAGAATATATTGACAATATCGAAGTTGATAAGTATGTTTCAAATATTGATACTACAGAAGTTCTAATTGAATTGTTGTAATTCTACAAGTGCTAACATCGGGTCATAAAACATGCGGGTTTTTGGTGGTTTGCGAGCTTTTAACTATCTTCAAACTTTATTAACGGGTGATAATGAAACAGGACGAAATCCCGCACGATTTCATACCCGAGGACCGTTACCAGTAAATATTTAAAAAATCACAACATGAAAAAGCAAGTCCTTTTATTAATCTTTATTGCATTTGCATTTAGTAATTATGCAACTCCAGAAAGTGGAGTTGGTATAAAAGAAGCAGTTATTGGTTATAATGATAATTACTTTTATACTTTCCAAATGAATAATTATATTCTTGGAACATATTATGCAGCAAAAGATTCTGTTTTCTTATTAGAAAAAGAATTAAGTACAGGAAAAATTAAATCCAAAATTTTTGTTAATTCACGTCACCATTTTGACAAAGATGCTAATGGTAGGTGGGAAACAACTATATCTGAAAATTCAGACTTGAATTTCATAGACTATGTTGAAAGTAAGAATATAAAATACTTATATCCAACCATTAGCAGAACTTTTAGCTATAGAAATTTAAAACTTATTGTAGATTTTACAGGTTTGAAACTAAAACTTAATGGAGAGACGGAATTGATTGTAGGATTTGACAAATTGGAAATATTTGCTCCTTGGGTAAAACATTACCTGGATACTATGGGTGGTATCTCTAATAAGGGTAAGTATGAGTATGTCAAAGCGTTTTGTACTATTGGTGATAGTGAATACATTTTTTTCACCATAAAAGGACAAATGAGTGGTAATTATACAGAATCTATAATTCCTATAAAGAAATCCGAACTTAGTTTAAAAGTACTTGAAATTATTAATTAATTTTAAATATCAACTGGTAACATCGGGTCATAAAACATGCGGGTTTTTGTTGGTTTGCGAGCTTTTTACTATCTTCAAACTTTATTAACGGGTGATAATGAAACAGGGCGAAATCCCGCACGATTTCATACCCGAGGACCGTTAGCAATAATTATTTTATTGGGGCAGATATTAAGTAATTTATAGAAAATTAATAATTGGTATTATGAGTAAAAGAATTACTGACACTAAAATTCCTCAAATACTTTATAAATATAGAGATTGGTCAAATAAATATCATCAAAAGATAATTTCCAAACGAGAAATTTATTTTCCTAAACCTTCAGAATTTAATGACCCATTTGATGGTAATATTCCTGTTCGCTGGGATTTGTTGACTTATGAAGAATGTTTAGAAAAAAATCTGGAGATTATTAATATAGCTCACAAAGATAAAGACCAGAAACGTGTAAGAGAGTATGCAAAAAAAGTGACTGATGAAAAGACTTTGTGGCACCCTGATAAGTTAGTAAAAGAGAGAACAGAGCAATTAGATAAATGGAACTCATTAATTGGACTTTTTTCTTTATCATCTGTACCTGATAATATTTTAATGTGGTCTCATTATTCCTATAATCACACTGGATTTGTAATAGGCTTTGATTCCAGTTCTTTACTAAATGATTATGACTTTGATTATATTGAACCAATAAATTATCAGAAAGAATATCCAATAATTTCAGGTTTAGATGAAACGACAGCTCAATTTTATAAAAAATTTTTCTATAAATCAGACTTGTGGAGTTATGAAAATGAATGGAGAATAAGTAAAAACCATATTAAGAATAGAATAATAAAAATTCAGCCAGAGACCATTAGGGAAATTATTATTGGTTGTTGCGCAGAATCAAAGCAAATAGATGCGATTGTTAAGTTTTGTAATAATTATCTTGGGAATCACATTTCTATTTACAAAGCCGAAAAAGATGAAAGTAATTTTGCTCTAATAATGAATAAGTTACAATAAAAAAACAATTGCTAACACGCGTTCAAATTCAATGCGGGGTTTTGTAGTTCGCTGACTAAGTTTTATCTTAGTAAAGTTGTTCAACGGTGGACAATGAAACAGGGCGGAAACCCGCACTAAACTTAACGCGGGACCGTTACAAATAAGGCGCCGAAAAATTATTCTGTAAAATTCATTTCATTTTGGCAAGTTCGTAAATCAAGAATCTTTATTAGCGGTTTGATAGTTTTTGCAAGTAGGAAATTGTATCTCGGTTTGACTATTAAAGTAAATTCTATTCTTAGCAGTTTGACAAGTATTTTATCAAGATTGGTTTGGTAGTAAAATGACAATAAAACAAATTTGTTTTCCAGCCCGCTTTGCAGCTTTCAGCTGCATTAGTATTAGATTATAGGATATGTTTTTTACAAAACTACATTTTGTATTTAAAATATTTCTTAATCATCTACTGCTTGCCCTACCAATTGCTTAAATTTCCAATTAGTATTATCAGATGTAATCTCTTGAGTCTGTTTCATCAATATTCCAATAACTTTTTCTTTAGGATCGGCAAAAAAATCTGTATTAAAGTAACCTCCCCAGTCGAATGTTCCAATACTACCTTTACCACCCTTATCTTGTCCTTTTTTATTAAGCACTCCAAATGCTAATCCATAATATGATCCATAGTCTCCCCAAAGATCACCAATTTGATTAGCCATTATAACTTGAACGGTTGTTCGGCTTAAAAGTCGAACTCCATTTAATTCTCCATTATTCAAATACATTTGCAAGAATATAGCATAGTCAATTGCAGTAGAAGAAAGACCTGCACCTCCTGAAAAAAATGTTTTAGCACCTTTTATTGGATAATCAGGATCGTAATATGGAGACTTTGAATATTTTATCCATTTTTCATTTTTTTTAGTTTGGACGGGAACCAATCTGTCTCTTTTTGAATCTGGTAAATAAAAATATGTATCATTCATTCCAAGGGGACCAAATATTCTATCTTGAAAAAACTTATCAAGTGGCATTCCAGATATTATCTCTATAAAATAACCTAAAACATCAAGACCCTCACTGTAGGTAAATTTATCTCCAGGATTATGGTGAAGTGGCAATTTTGCCAATTTTTTAATATTTTCCTCAATCGTTATAGGCTTTGTTGTAGCTATATCGACAATCCCTTCTTTTTGATAGAGTTTTCTAAAACTATCATTATCGAGGAAACCATATCCTATTCCAGATGTGTGTGTTAATAAATGACGAATTGTTATTTGTTTGTCTGCAGGTATTGCGACGTATGATGAATCTGCCTCAATCAATGTATCTATTATCATTGCATTTTTGAATTCAGGAATGTATTTTGAAATTGGATCATCTAATCTAAACTTACCCTCCTCCCAAAGCATCATAACAGCTGTTGAAGTAATTGCTTTAGTTTGAGAAGCAATTCTGAATATATCATAACGTTTCAAATTTCTTTTTGATTCATTATCTGCCATCCCAAATGCCTTGTAATAAACAATTTTACCATTTCTTGCAACTAACGCCACTGCACCTGGTATTTCATTATTTTCTACTGCTTTGTTCAGCATATTATCAATGCATGCTAATCGCTCTAATGAAATTCCAACACTATTTGCTGAAACTTCAGTAAGTGGAGGTGTAAATTTTATTGATTTTGTTTGAGCTAATACTGACACAGAAATTACTATAAAAAGAAGTGCTGTAATATTTTTCATGACTAATATTTTTAAAGAGTTAAGGTATTGTTTAAAGTAAAATCAAAAATGCTAATCAAATTACGAATATATAATTGGATTTCAAAACTTTATATATTAAAATGTAGTTATGAAAACGAAGTAATAAATTTAGCATTGCCCACTCAAAACAAATTTGTTTTAGTTTTTCATAGTAAACTTTCTACCAACTTGACAAGGTTTGTCTATTTGAGCCCAATTTGTAACACGCGTTCAAATTCAATGCGGGGTTTTGTAGTTTGCCAAGTTATCTTTACTTTTAGGTTTCAGTATCAACGGGTGATACTGAAACAAAGCCAGATCCCGCACAAAATTTAACGCGGGACCGTTAGCATTAATATTTTCGAAATGGAATTACCAAAAGATTTTGACAAGGAAATAACAGAAATTATACATGGTTTTCCCGTAGCGTTGAATGAACTTTTAAAGAATTATTTAATTCAAAATAAAAATTTATTTTCGTTTAATACTTTTCAAATTGAATTAGTTGTAGATACTAATATCCTATATTCAGAAGTTCGCTCATTAATGCTGAATGAAAGTTCATTTTTAATGAAACTTTGTAAAAATCCATTTATTAAAATCTACGCTCCAAGTCAGATAAAAATAGAATTATACGAAAAAATTCGAATTAAATTCCCAAAAGACAAGAAAACCAGAGATTTGAATCATGATGAGTGTGTTTGTGCTGCAAAAAAGATTTTAGCACAGGTTGAAATAAATGATACTATTGATAATTATTCAAAAGTTAGAGCTGAAAATATTTTAAATGAAAGAGACGCAGATGATATTCCATTTTTGGCATTGACATTCTCACTAAAAACGCATGGAATTATTTCAAAAGACAAAGATATTATAGAACAAAGTGAAACTAAGGTGTGGGAATTGAAAGATGCTGGTCGAATGATAACAGAAATAAATAAAGGGGCGTTTTCTTTTTTAATTCTTGGTAACACAATTCCTTTAATTTGGAAAACACTTTATAGGCTATTATTATATCTTTGGAGATTGATTATAAATTCCGTGAAACAGTTAGCAATGCTTTTATATAACATTTTGAAAAATGGAATAAGTTATATTGCTCAATTACCCACTTGGCTTTTAATAATACTTGGTATTGCTGCATTTGCAATATCACAATCTGATAATACAATAAAAAATATAAATGACTTCTTTTCTCAAATTTGGGAAAAATTAAAACCAATTTTAGAACAAATTAAAGAGTTATTTAATTCATTGATAGATATATTCAAGGAATTATATTCAGCTTTATCTCCAGTTCTGAATTTGTCTGTAGAGCTACTTTCATATTTGACAGAACAATCAATGATTGCTTATCAACGCCTTGACGAATTAGATAAGCAAAATCTCTAATGTTTTCAAAAATACAAATGCTAACATCGGGTCATAAAACATGCGGGGTTTTGGTGGTTTGCGAGCTTTTTACTATCTTCAAATTTTATTAACGGGTGATAATGAAACAGGGCGAAATCCCGCACGATTTCATACCCGAGGACCGTTAGCAATAATTGCATTATTATGAAAAACATTGTAATTGTATTAGTTTTTTTAGCTTTTTCAGCTTGTGGACAGGAATCTGCAAAACATTATCTTGAAAAAGGAAAGCAAGAGTTTAAGAAAGAATTTCATAAGCAAAATTATGATTCTGCGATTTTCTATTTAGAAAAGGCTGTATTGGCACATCCAAATAGTCAAGAAGCGCATTATTATTTGGGTTATGGATATGATCGTAAGAACTCAAAGGACGGAAAGACAATGATAAATACTTCTCTTGCTTTAACGCAAAAGTCAAGCAAGGAATTTGAGAAAGTAATTGAAGTTAATGAAGAATATACAGGTGAAATATTAATACTTGACCCATATTCCAAAATTACAGCTATTTGGGGTTCACTTGCAATGAAATATTTATATGAAGGCAAAATCGATTCTGCTAAATGGACATTTCAAAAAGGTAAAGAATTAAATGGTTTTAGTCAACCAGTCTTGGAATATGGAAGAAACCTTCTAAATACTTGTGATAGCAATTCGATTGTATTTACCTCTGGAGACAACATCACAATACCTCTTTGGTATTTACAAACAGTTGAGTCTATGAGAAAAGATGTAGCAATAATAGATGTAAGTCTATTAAATACAATATGGTATGTGAATTTTATTCAAAACCAAAATAATATACCATTTACAATAGCAAAATCAGAATTAGATTCTGTAAAATATCAAGATTGGGAACCAAAAACTCAAACCATTCAAGTTGGAAAAAATAAAAGTTTTTCTTGGCTATTAGAACCAACATATCAGGATAAGTATCTGCTAAGAGGAGATGTAATTATGCTCGATATAATTAAATCAAACAAATTCGAAAGAGAGATATACTTTACAAAAGGAATGAATCCTAATAATTATTTATCATTAAAAGAATACATACACTCAATTGGACTTGTTGATAGATTACAATTTAATAAATATTATTCTCCTAATATGTCTCTTACTGAAAATCTATACAAATATGATTATTCTTCGCTAAAATCAACAAAAATACCATCTGTTGATATACAGAGAATGGTTGACAATTATAGATATGAATTTGCAATAGCCATTGCGCATTATAAAGATACTAAACCTTCGTTGGCTGAAAACTTGATATCCCATCTGAAAGAAAACATTCAAGAATCTAATTATCCAGCATCTTCAATAAGACTTAAACTATATTTAGAATCAATAATGAAATAATAATGCAACAATTGCTAACATGCGTTCAACAAAAATGCGGGGTTTTGTAGTTTAGCATAGTTTCGTTACTTTTATGTTTCATTATCAACGGGTGATAATGAAACAGGGCGGCAAACCCGCACTATTGTTAACGCAGGACCGTTAGCATTAATTAATTTCTATGAAAATCGAACTAAAAACTGTATCGACACGTAAATTTCTACTAATAACGTTACTCTCAATACCTATGATAATTGGTGGTACAATTGCAACGGCATTACTATTTGATAGTAAATTACCAATTTTTCTGATTGTTCCAGCTTTGATTGGAATAATTATAATCGGTCAAAAAAAAGCTACTCAGAAAAGTATTGTTGAGTTTGATAACGAGAAACTGATAGTAAATGATAAAATTATAAACTTTTCATCAATTAAAGGTTATCATATCAATGACACTGGACTCTCTATGATAGCAATTGATTTTAAGCTTAGTTCGAATGAAACTTTTACAATAACTTCTTCCAATTCAGGAAAACAAGGAAAAAAGTTTAATGAATTTACGAATCATCTGCTTGACACAGTTAAGAAAGTGAATGAAAAAATTGAAAAATTGGAATATCAAGACATTCATGTTAAGCAAATGAAAATCTTGAGACCGATAATAATTATTGGAATTGTATTGGTTGCCGTGTTCGATATTTTAGCCATTTATAATATTATTGTTGGAAATAGAAGAATGCCTTGGCAAATATTTTTTGTGAACTTTCTGATACTGGGTTTGATACCTTATTTGAAAAAACGAAATTAACAAATGCTAACATCGAGTCAAACTAAAACTGGGTTTTTGGTGTTTCGCAATCTTTGTGCTATCTTCAAGTTTTTATTAACGGGTGATAATGAAACAGGGCGAAAATCCCAGTCTCAGCTTACTCGAGGACCGTTATGCTGCATATTTTAATCACGAATAAATTATGAGAAAGTTTACTATTATTTTGGTAATTATTTTAATTGGGTTTTCAAGTTGTAAGAATAAATCTGTAGAAGAAAAGGTAATATTTGACCGTGAAGCGCATACTGACAAAGTTGAAAAAACTCAAACTGATACTGAAACTCAAATTGAGAAAAAAAGTAGTGAAAATATAAATGCAAAACGATTTTGTACGTGCAGCTATGATACAGTAGTTAACTTCTTAGAAACTGAATATAGAATTGTAACACAACATGAAAATTATAGTGTTAATTTCAAAATCTACAAAAGTGGTAATTTGATACTTGATGAATCAGTTGAAATATTTGGACCTTATGCTATAAGTTTTGAAGATTTTAATAATGATAGTTTTGGCGACCTAAGACTGGATAATCAAGACTTAAATAATACTATTTCGCATTTATATCAGTGGAATCCTGAAAAGAATAAATTTAATTATTTGGACTCTTATCATAGTGTGACATTTATAAAGCCAAACTTTTTTTCTTCTAATAATGTATATGGAGCAATGAGTTCAAATGTTCAGGTTTATAAAATTGACAATTACAAACCAATTAAAATAAAGGAATTTTACATTGACTTTTCTGGAGCAATGGAAGATAATGACATGCTTTTAGTTGTTGACCAGACTGATTCTATTTGGAAAGAAACTGCTGATGAGATACATGAGATTGTAAAAGAATATAGTAAACAATTAAAAGACGCACCATAACACGCATTCAAATTCAATGCGGGGTTTTGTAGTTCGCTGACTAAGTTTTATCTTAGTAAAGTTGTTCAACGGTGGACAATGAAACAAGGCGGAAACCCGCACAAAATTTAACGCGGGACCGTTAGGTGTAATTTTAGTTTAGCGTATGAAAGGAAAATTAATTCAGTTTATTAGAACTAAGGATTTCAAATTCATAGAAGAAATTGGTCAAGGTGGCACAGGTAGGACAGTTCTTCTCGAAGACGAAATTATCAATGAACGTTTTGTATGCAAAAAATATTCGCCATATTTTGAAGAGCATAAAAAACTATTTTTTGACAATTTTAAGGACGAAATTAAATTACTTCATCTTTTATATCATAAAAATATTGTAAGAGTCTTTAATTACTATTTATATCCTGAAGAATATACTGGATATATCTTGATGGAATTTATAAAAGGGCAAAATGTTTCAACATTTCTAAAAGAGAACCCTGACAAACTGAATGATATTTTCAAACAAACAATAGATGGTTTTCTTCATTTAGAAACATCAAAAATTTTACATCGTGATATACGCCCTGATAATATTCTTGTTTCTACCGATGGAAAAGTTAAGATAATTGATTTCGGTTTTAGTAAGAAAATTGACTTTGAATCTGATTTTGATAAAAGTATATCTTTGAATTGGAGATATAATCCACCAAATGATTTTGAAGAGAAAATTTATGATTATAGAACAGAATTATATTTTATCGGGAAACTTTTTGAAGAAATAATAACGGAAAATAATTTTCAAAATTTTGCTTATAAAGAGCTTCTTAAAAGTATGGTTGAAACTGACTATAATAGTCGTATTAATTCGTTTTTTGACCTACATAGAAAAATAATCTCAGAATCAAGTTTAGGTATTTCATTTACCAATGATGAGAAAAAAATCTATCGAAATTTTGCAAAAAGTTTACAGCAAATTATATCCAACATCAATTTTGAAGCAGAATACGTTTCTGATATTGAGCAAATAATAAAGGGAATGGAAGAAATACATAAAAATTCGATTCTTGAAGATACATTGCAAAATCAAAATATACTTGCAAGGTGTTTTATAAAAGGAAACTTTACATACTGGAAAAACGGAGAAATTGGTATAGATATAGTTTATAACTTTCTGAAATTTCTGAGCTCTTCTTCCAAAGAAAGACAAAAAGTAATTCTAAATAATTTGTGGCAAAGACTTGATAGTATTCAACGTCATGACCCAACAGAAGATGATTTACCATTTTAGTAAAACTACACCTAACACGCGTTCAACAAAAATGCGGGGTTTTGTAGTTTAGTATGGTTTCGTTACTTTTATGTTTCATTATCAACGGGTGATAATGAAACAAGGCGGCAATCCCGCACTATTGTTAACGCGGGACCGTTATAACACATATTTTGGCGTACGAAATTATCTTTAAATGGAAATAATAAAGACACTCGCAATTTTAATGGTAACAATGGCAATTGTTTCTGTACCTTTTCAGATTAGTATCGTTCAGACATTGCAGAAAAAAGGACATGACGCATCAATTTTCCTGTTTTTATTTTCAAATCTTAGAAAGTTCAGAAAGATAATGTTAAATGAAAGTGACAAGGTTGCTAAGTTGGGGATGAAACTAACCTACTTTGGTTTTATCATTCCGACACTTACAGGAATTTCTTGTTTTATTACAGTAATTATTATCATTATATTAACTTATTGATACGTATGTCTCTTATAGATAAAGAAATTGAAATAATTACAGATGTAACTGTTCGGTTCATTGCTCATGACAATTATAAAACCATAAATGGTGCAATTACAAGTTTGAAAAAGAGACTTGAAAATTATTCTCTTAGTGTATGTGAAGAAATCTTTAAACAATCTGTGAAAGTTTATAAAGAATCTGAAGAACTAATAAAAACAGGAAAATTTATAAATCCACCTGACAATAAAATTGCATCTTTAGATGACATAGACTTTGAAAATAGTCTTAATTATCTTTCTTTACAAAATGATACTGTAGATAACAAATTGATAATTTCAATACTGAACTGGACTATTTATTGGTATTATTTAAAATAAATACGTGTTATAACATCGGGTCATAAAACATGCGGGTTTTTGGTGGTTTGCGAGCTTTTTACTATCTTCAAACTTTATTAACGGGTGATAATGAAACAGGGCGAAATCCCGCACGATTTCATACCCGAGGACCGTTAAGCCCAATAATGAATCACTTATAAAGAGTATCTTAATGATTAGAAAAATAATAATAGCAATATTTATCATTGAATCTTTTTTCATAACTGGCATATTTGCTCAGGATTCTCTGAATAATAACTCAAAGAATCTTTTTATTATTAGCACAGGATATAGTAAACATATAATCCGTGATGATGTTATTTCACCACTTATTTATAAAGGTGCTAATGCGCCACTATTGTTAAATTACAGATATATTGGGAATAAAAGCCGACAAGCTGTTACCTTTTACTATGATAATTTAGAGCTTAAACCTTCCAATACAAGTAATACATCGTCTTACGCCTTAAATACCAATACCTTTTTAGAATATACGTATAACAGAAAAATTTATACCTTCAATAAGCTTGATGTGAATTGTTTTTTAGGGGGCAATTTTTTAGCTTTTGTTAATTATAGAGATTATCATTTTTCAAATTCTACAATTTCCTATTTTTCAGGAGAATTAATGACTAACCTTGGCATCAATCTGTTTTTAGAAAAGAATTTAAAGGGTAAAAAAGATGGTTATTTATATTTTAATATAAATATGCCCTTAGTAGCTTATGTAATTTTAAATGATCGGTATAATGCAAACGTTAGCCAAACATACGAAGAGATTGATCTGAATGAAAATGTTTACACTCAGGTATTGACAAAAGGGAATGTTGTTACCCTTAATAAACTCATTGAATTTCAAACGGAGCTTTCATATTCATTGTTTTTAAGCAAGCATGTGGGACTTGAGATTAAGCACAAGTTTCATTTCTATTCTTTCTCTCAGTATCAGGATTTGTTGCGTGCCAAATATGTTAATAATCAATTTTTGATTGGTTTAATTATAAAAATATAATAAAACATGAAAAGGTTTTTAATTTTGATTTTAAGCATAATAATTATTTCAGGATGTGAAAAAATATTTTTTGATGATGATCCTGAAAATACTCCGGATAATAATTTCGAAATATTTTGGACTGACTTTGATATGTACTACGCACAGTTTGGTATAAGGGATATTGATTGGGATTTAATATATACTGATTATAAACCTAAAGTATCTGCAAATATATCAGACAGACAATTATTTGATTTGTTATCTGAAATTGTAATTTATATTAATGATATGCATGTTACCCTTTATACTCCTTATGGAATGGCTTATTGGAAAGGTTGGGGACATGGTTCATATCCAAGTAATAAACTGATAAATCCTTCTGCGTATTTTAATGGATCATTAATTCGAGAAGGAGCTTTTGAATATCAAGAATTAAGAGACCATAATATTGGGTATATCAAAATAAGCACTTTTGTTGGAGTTGGCGAGGAGAATTATTCTCCTGATGATCGATTTTTGATAATTGATAAAATTTTAGAACTGTATAAAAATAAAGATGGAATTATTATAGATGTTCGTGCAAATGGAGGAGGGAATAGTATAAATGCCGATGCAGTTGCCGGACGATTTGCAGATATTAAAAGACTTACCTGTAAGAATCGGAATAAAAATGGAACTGGCAAAAATGATTTCTCTGATTGGATTAGTTGGTATATTGAGCCCAAAGGAACTTTTCAGTATACTAAGCCTGTTGTAGTATTAGCAAGTAGAAGTACTTCCAGTTCGGCTGAGAATTTTATTATGAATATGCAAGTTCTGCCTCAAGTAACTATTGTTGGCGACACTACTGGTGGCGGTACAGGAAATCCAATTTATCGAGAATTGCCTAATGGATGGACATATCGTTTATCAACTAAATATGCAGTCACAGCAGATGATCTTTTGGTGGATTACAAAGGGATTTCTCCTGATTTAACTGTTTTAACTTCTGTTGAAGATTCAATAAATGGTATAGATAAAATACTTGAAAAAGGAATAGAAGTCATAGAACAATAAATATTACAGGGCTTAACAATGCATCATAAAACATAAGGGTTTTAGCATATATTGGAAAGTTATTACAAGAAATTATCACCACCAAATCTGCGATTTGACGGGTAAATAAAAAATGCTAAATTTGTGTCTAATCGCATATTTGGCTCAGGGCAATTTTGACAAGTAAACTTTTCAAAATCCCTTACAGTTTCATATGCTCACCGTTAGCACACATATTGTAAGTCACAGTTAATACTATGAAAATTCTTGTATATAATTTTAAAGATCAATTTGCGTTATCAAGAAAACAAATTGAAATTATTCGAAATGTTCTCCCAAATGAATACTTTGCTCAAATTCAAGAGTTTCATATTACTACGGAATCTCCTGGACAGGAAAGGTTTGAATTTGTTTATGAATCAAAGATTGCTTATTTTGAATATAAGGTATTTCAAAAATCAATTGAAACAACAGAAGATGCAATAAAGCATGTATTAATTGGTTTATGCAGAATAAAGCAAAAGGATAAATTTGGTCATTTTATAAAAGAGCGAGACAAAGAATCATACAATGCTTTTATCCAGAAATGGTTGCCAAAATGTTTAAAAGAATTTGAAAAGAACTAAAAATCTTAAATGAGACAGAAATTATTATTATTCATTTTTATAATTACAGTTATTTCATGTGGGACTGGAAAATACTATGTAAATATTCCATACAAATATAATCATGACAATTGGTTTAAGCCTAAGCTGTTTGATTGTGTTGACTGTAAAAATAAATACACTGACTTTATAAAAGAATACTTTGAAAATGATAGGGTAGTTTTTCAGCCTTATTCTGAGAAAGTAATTAAAAATAGAAAGTATATTTCTGAGACTCACAATACACTAATCAAGTTTGGTTATAAAAAGATAATTCCAGTTGAATTTTACAGTACGAATATTAAAGGTTTTATTGACTCTTTGTTTTATTGGAAAGAAAATAATTCTGATACCGCAAACTATTATTACAAGTTTTGGCAACGCAGAAAATCACAAGATACTTATCATCTTACATTCCAAATAATATCCGACTTGAATGAAATTTATACTTTAAATAATAGTTTAACACCATCGACACAACTTAATGATACTTTATTGAGAGCTTTGGAATACGACTATAAAATGGTTAATGGAGAAGTTGAAAGACCAAAAGAATTTTATCCTGTGTTATTTGACTTTTTAAATTCAACTGGACAATATGTTCCCGCTTATAAGATCCTTTACAAACCAATTGATTTTACAGAATTAGGTCTTGACAAGTCCAAATTTGTAATAAAATTACCATTAGATACTGTGAAGCAAAGTGATTATACAACTTTTCGATTAGGTTACTTCGACAATAATAATAATTGGATTGACTCTTGGATAAAAAGCACTGAATATGATGGTCCTTAGCGAAATACGTGTGCTAACATCGGGTCATAAAACATGCGGGTTTTTGGTGGTTTGCGAGCTTTTTACTATCTTCAAACTTTATTAACGGGTGATAATGAAACAGGGCGAAATCCCGCACGATTTCATACCCGAGAACCGTTACAAATAATGCAAAAAATTTTGTCAGAATTCAATAACTCAAAGTAACAAATTAAGAAACTTCATCATCCTTCTGATAATTAATATATTTTCAATTCCTATTAGTTTAATAATAATTATTCTGAGAATGGTTTAGTTGTAATGATAGAAAAACAAATTTGTTTCCCTACGCGCTTTGCATCCTAACGGCTGCAGTTGGGATTTCAAAACATTTAAACCCTTTTACTCCGCTACGCTTCGTAAAAAAGTTTAAATGAGTATATTTTACTAAGGTTTATAAATCATCCTCTCTTATAATTTGAATTATATCATCAAAACCATTTTTTAATGCAAGTTGCTTTACTGTAAAAATAAAGCGTTCAAGTTCTCTATCCAAAATAGATTCATAGTCCGAACTCATAGAATTAAAGTCAGCAGGCAATAGGTTTGAAATGGAATAGTTAATTCCTGATATTATTGTTGGAAAGTCTATTAAAACAACACAATCATCTACTATTTCCACTTCAATATTTATATATCTTGGTCTACCAGCATAGTTAAATGATTCATTTCGTGTTTTAAATTGTTGCTTTAATCTTTCGAATTGTATGTTAACATCATGGTTAATTTTCCTTGGAATAATAATTTTAAAAAGGTATTTATTATATTTTTTCCCATTTGATTCAAATCCACAATTATTTACAAGATGTTTACATGTTGGATTAATCAAGTTTTCAAAATAAACTGATGCTAAAGTGGATGATGGAAAAAAATTAATATCCATTTCTGGTTGATGAGAGAATAAATCATTAACAGACTGTATTGCATTTTTAAAACTATCTATATTTCCTTTTTCAAAACGCGCTAAGCTAATTCCATTTATATCTGATAGAAGTTTAAGCTCTTTGTCAACAACAAAAGCACATTTTGATAAACCTAATCTTCCCATAAAGAGACCCAGTTCAAATAACACGTTGTCTCTTGGTTGCATAACTTCTTTTCCTCTATATTCCACCTTATCGTCACTTGTTCCTAAAAGTAGCCCAAAATCGTACTGAAGTGATGCTTTTAATAAGTCATTCAAGAAATTTTGGTTTAGTTTGAAAACAGAAGTGTCCCAAATATTATCATTCCAGAGTGTTACATCAAAATCTCCTTCTAAATAACTTTTTGCTTGTTCTGCTAAGGCAATTGATTCAGAAGATGAACCTATAAATATTTTTCTTTTTCTCATTATGAATATATTAATTGACCTTTCTCAAAATAACCGTAATAAAACTCATTTTTAACATCGTCAATTAATGAATCTAAATCAGCCTTTAATTTTCTCAATTCTGGCACAGTTTTATCATCATTAAATGGATTTTCTGTACCATTAGGAGATTTTACAGACTTTCTATATGTCGGGCTTGAAATTAAATTACCTATTTCACTACTTGTTTGTTTTGCAATATTTAATTCTTGACCTGAAGAATAATGTATTAATGAATTATCTATTGAGTGAACTATACTTGTTAAATGAAAACTACTTAAATCAATTTCTTCTTCAGCATCAGCTTTTAGAGTTTTAAGCAATCTAATTGCTTTTCTTGAACCATCATTTGTAGAATCTCCTTTAGTATTTACTTGACTAATGTGTGCAAAAGGGTAGTCCAATATTTTCTGTTCCTTTTCAAAATCAAATAAATATATCCCTCGATAATATTCGCTCGAAGTATCAACATATTTTTCAGTATTATACCAAAAGCAAAATACAATATCTACTTTACGATTAAGAGCTTTATTGAATATTGAAATGCTTTTTACACCATCTTTATCAACTTCATCATAAATCTTTTCCATAATATCTTCGGATTGCTTTCTAAGCTCCTTTATATCACTATTTGGATTTGATGCTGTATATGGATCATTATTAGGCAAACCTTGCCCTAAGTAATGATATCTGTCAATAATTGTCAACAAATCAAAATCACTATGGATTTTTATATTTGTTGATGTAGAAATTGAACCTTGAGTTCTATAAGCAATTGAGAAATGTAAATCATAGCCACTATCTAAATGATTCTGTACCCTTTTAGCGGCTTCTGTGGTTTTGTCATTATATTTTCTGTCAATTCTTTGCATTGCTTCCATTAAATATTTAACATTCCTTGGTATATCAGCAGCACTATAAGAATCTGATAATACTGATTTTTGAAGTTCATTGTCAAATCTTCTATTTTCTATATTTTTTAATCTTTTTTGATAATCTAATCCCATATTTTTATTATTTATTTATTAAAAAAAACAAGGGCTGCAACATGCAGCCTTTGCCATTATTGGTATTCTGGAAAATAATCTTTTAAGTTTTTGCCATTGAAGTAAACATCACACAGCAACCTACCATATGTAAGTTTTATTGCATTTCTTAATTCAACTTCTTTACCTTGAATAAGATCTTTTAACTTATTTGTAGCAGCTTCATAACCTGCTTCATCTTTTTCAGGAGCATCATAGCCATTTGGTCGTACTGTATCTCCTGTTTCATTTTCCCACTCCCACCTTGGAGAAACTGTAAAAGTATCCCCGTCAATAACATTTTGTACTTTAAACATAAAATTCGTTTTAAATTATTACTTCTTTTAATTTGGTGTAGACCTTCTGTGTGGTTTAACCTTGATTTTCTTGCCGTCCTGTTTTCTTGTATGTTTTTTAACAGGTACGATTTTCTTTCCATCTTCTGTTTTGCCCATATTTACTCTGTTTAAGTAAAAAAATAAAGTAGCTTACTTTTAGCAGGCATGATTTTTTTTTGGAATTATGTTTTGAAGTAATATATTTGAAGTCTCAAAACGAATATATTATAAAACTAAAACTGGACCCTCATACCTTTTCAGGTCTGGTTTTTTTTTATCAAAAATCTTACCATCTGTTAAGTTTTTAACAATACGTAATTAACAATAAATCAACAAATAGTGGTTGTGTATCGCATAAACTCCTTATAGAACAAGGGTTTTAGTAATGAAATGATTGTTAATAACTAATATAAAGCATTTTACAAGATCTTGGCAACTGCAATGTTGTCAGTAAAAAATAACGTTTGTTTAAGTTTTGTGCCATAAACATATGACACTTTTGCAGTTTGATACTTATACTTTTAAGTTTTTTATAAATGTTCAAATCCTAATTACAAACACTTTAGCAAGCCAACACAAATCAACTAAGACCAAAGCTTGCTAAAAAGTTTGTAATCCCACCCAATTTTGCTGTTACCAGCAATATGTTTTGCCCTTTCAAAACAAATTTGTTTTAGTATTTCATGGATAGTTTAAAAGCAACTTGACAAGCAGTACAATTCTATGCGCACAATTTGTAACATTGGGTCATAAAACATGCGGGGGTTTGGTGGTTTGCAGTCATTTTACTATCTTCAACTTTTATTAGCGGGGGATAATGAAACAGGGCGAAAACCCGCACGATTTCATACCCAAAAACCGTTACAAATAATGCGCCCAAAATAAATTCTGAAAGATTTATTCCCATTGACAAGTTCATAAATTAAGAATCTAAATTATCGGTTTGACAATTTTTGCAAGTTGTAAATTGTATCTCAGCTTGACAATTTAAGTGTATTCTATTAGTAGCAGTTTGATAGTGTATTTTTTGAGATTGGTTTGGTTGTTATGATAAAAAAACAAATTTGTTTTCCAGCCCGCTTTTGCATCTTTCAGCTGCATTTGTGTTTTACTAAAGCACAATTACTCCGCTTGCGCTACGCAATAGAGCTTTAAGCAAATAATCTTTTATACGTAAAGTTTAAATTTTGTTTTATTTATTTTTTATGTTTTCAACGTTAGGTATATAAGCAGAATTAGCTATTGCTTATATACAGTGTTAGTAAGTGTTATCTTAATCTTTGTAATACCAAAATGGAATTTCTCTAATGGTAATAATTGAGTCGGTATCCGGATGTTTATATCTTGAATAAACCAGAACATGTTTTCCTTCATTCAAATTACTGGTCCCGATATAAGTTTCAAAACCAATTATCAAATTCTTGCCGTCGTTCTCATTTACTATCACAAATTCGGGGTTGCACGGTACAGAATCTATTTTAATGCTATATACTTTTTGAAAAGTTTTTAGAAATTCCAGTTGTAAACTGTCTTTATCTCCTTTAAATGTAGATTCAATTCCTCTTCCAAATAAATTCATATCAGATTTATAGCGGTGTTTGTCTTGATATGGTTTTAGGCTTTCATTAAATTCAATAATATTATTTTCTATATACTTCGAGAGTGGTATCTTTACTTTTATATAGGAATCAGTAATTACTTTGGATTGTATGGAAAGGGCCGAAATAAACAAGTCATTTTTTTCTACTAAATCTTCATAATTTTCGCTATTTGCTCTAATTTCATTTGATCTTGCCGTGTATAGATTGATAAACCCGGATTGCTCTTTGTACAAGGAAGTTATAAAAAGAACTGAAATATAAAAAGGCAATAACATAAAACTTACTCTTCTTCCAAACTTGTTGTCTATGAGATTATAGTATAATGGTCTGTATAAAAACGATAAGGTTAAAAAACTGAATACCCAGTAAAAGGGAAAATACAAAGATGCGATCCATTTATTTTTTTTAAGTAGTCCTTGGGTTACATAATCAAAAAATGTAAGAACTGCACCAAAGAGTAATAGATAATATATACCAACTAAGAGTACCCTGAGAAATACTGAAGCATCATCTGAGTAAAATAATGCAATAAAATTCGCTAAATATTGAATAAGGAACACAGCAGCTACATAGAATATGAGCAAAAAGGAAATAGCAAAAATAACACTGCAAAGTTTTTCGAGTTTTTCGATGTAGTTATCAAACGAACCAACTTTTTTCTTCAGATAGTTCGTGAACTGCTTACCATAATTTAGTTTTTCAATATCAACTTCACCAGATATATATCGCAATCCCAGGGCACCAATCCACAAGCTACGTAATATTACATGTATAATTAAGTTGAAAATTAAAATATAGATTGCGGCATATACTATCATGTATAAATCCTTTAGAATGTTTTGCTCATAATCTGCTATAGCCTGTGCATCTCCAACAGGTCCAAGTGCATAAAATAATCCAAAAATTGTAAAGCCGGAAACTAATAGTTCTAATTGCCAGGAATCTTCTTGTAATCTATCAAATAGTTTTTTTAACAAATTTTTGTTGTGATTTTCTTTCATTAGGGTGTTTAATTTAGAATTTAATACTTGCTAACAAGTGAATATTTTCATTGAAGCTATACATCTTGCTTGTAAATATAAAAACAATTGATAATATATCTTTTATATTTTAAATTAAATGGTTTTGTTTATTTGGCTATGTGAATGTATTATCTTTTTTATGGAATTATCAAATAAAACCTTGCTCTTTCATAAACACTTTGGTAAGACAAGCTTACCAAAAAGTTTATAATCCCACCCAATTTTGCCCTTTCAAAACAAATTTGTTTTAGTATTTCATGGTCAGTACATAGCATATTTAACAAGTATGGTGGCAAAGGCGCACAATTTGTAACACGCGTTCAAATTCAATGCGGGGTTTTGTAGTTCGCTGACTAAGTTTTATCTTAGTAAAGTTGTTTAACGGGGGACAATGAAACAAGGCGGAAACCCGCACAAAATTTAACGCGGGACCGTTATAAACCAGCCGCATTCAGATATCAGCACCTTCAAAATTTCATTTTAATTTAAAAAGTAAATAACTCTTTGAAACTGAATTTCACTTTTTGACACTTCCTGCAAAATGATAAACAAATCACTTTTTGATATTGAAACTATATTTTAGTTTCTGCAACGGGTTGAAACAGAAATTAAGAAGTTTGGTTCAGTAAGTATGATAATAAATTGTATTAGTTTTTTTGCCGGCCCACTTTTGTTCGCCAGTTGGCGAACAATTTGGAATTTCAAACCCACTTTAAGTACATCCCGATGAAAAATCGGGAAGAACTTAAATTTTGCCTTTTTATTTTATGCTTAAATTATATTAAGTTAATAATTTTAAGCTATTTTTTTGTTTCATTATTTTGTAATTTCATAAACTGATTTTAACTAATTGCTTATATGTGCCAGTTACAAGGCGTTTTAGCGCGGACACATTAAAGATGTTAATAATTGGACTGCATATAATTATATAAAATTGGCTCTTGTAAGGGGGCTAAAATACGTTTATCTTTGGACTGCATTTAACTAAGTTTTTGCTTATGATTTTGTTAGATCTTAACCCAAAAAGTAAAATACCACTATTTAAGCAGGTATTTAACCAGTTAAAAAGAATGATTGAATCAGATATACTGAAACCTGGTGATAAATTACCATCAACCAGAATACTGGCTAAGCAGCATGGACTAAACCGTACTACTATTTATAAGGCTTACGAAGAGCTTTGGGCTTTGGGATACATTGAAAGTAAATCTGGCTCTTATTCTACCGTTAGGCAACGAACAAAAGTTGTGAATATAAAGATTAATTCAAATGAAAGTAATTTGAACTGGGAAGAAAAAATTTCTTCAGCTTCAATGCTTTTAATAGAACCTGATAACAAATCTGTAGCAAAGTCTTCCAAAAAAGGAATTATTGATTTTACACCCTTATCGCCCGATCCAGAAATCATTCCAAACGAAGAATTCCGAAAATGTTTGAATGAAACCTTACGGGAAAATGATGGCAATATTTTACTTTATGGAGATTCATTGGGTTATAAACCTTTGCGTAAATTTATTGCACATCAAATGCAGTTGCACGCTGTTCACGTTAATTCTTCGGAAATTATTATAACGAATGGTGCACAAAATGCACTGGAATTATTGTTAAAACTTTTTATTGAACCAAATTCCGAAGTTATTATAGAAACACCTACGTACTCAGCAATAATTCCTTTATTAAAATATTATCATGCTAAAATCCTTGAGATTCCAATAAAAGAAGATGGATTGGATTTAGATATTCTGGAATCTACTTTGGCAAATCATCAAGCTAAATTGCTTTATACCATGCCTAATTTTCAGAATCCGACAGGAATAACAAGTAGTCAGGCTCACAGGGAAAGACTTCTCGAAATTTGCGAAAAACACCAAATCCCTATTATTGAAGATGGTTTTGTAGAAGAAATGAAATATTTCGGAAAAAATATACTACCAATTAAATCAATGGATAAATCAGGTTTGGTATTTTATGTAGGTACTTTTTCTAAAGTGCTTTTTCCCGGACTGAGATTAGGATGGATTGCTTCAAATGCTTACTGTACAAATAGATTTTTAGAAATTAAAAAGGCATCTGAAATATCAGGTAACATGTTAATTCAGGCTGCTCTTGAATTATTTTGTTCTAAAGGATTATATGAAATGCAGTTAAAAAGAATTCATAAAGTTTACCGAAAACGCATGAATATTGCCTTAAAAACCTTACGAGAGAATATACACAATCCAAATATTATTTATACAAAGCCCATTGGAGGTTATACCATTTGGTTTGAAATTAATAATTCGAATAAATTAGAATCTGATTTAGTTCAAATGATATATCAAAATAGTGTATTGGTTACTCCCGGAAATGTATCTTATTATAGTGCATCAGAAAAAGTAAATTTTCGAATTTCTATTGCTCATCGCAACGAAGCTGAAATAGAACAAGGAATAAAAATAATAGCAAAAACACTTAACACATTAAAAGATTAAATTATGGAATCAATTTTTAATCCTGTTAAGCATTCAGGAATAAATAATATTATAAAAGCCAAAGATGAGTATTACTATACTTCTGATGGCAGAAAGTTTATTGATTTGGAATCAGGTATTTGGTGCGCATCACTTGGGCATAATCATGACAAAATCAATCATATTATTAAAAAACAGCTTGATAGTTTAAGTCATGTCAGTAAACGTGTTTTACCTTCATATATCGATTTAATTGCGGAAAAACTGCTGAAAATAACCGAAATTGATGGAAAAGTAATATTCCTGAATACTGGAAGTGAAGCTATTGAATTTTCAATGATTATGGCCAAATTAATTCATAAAACCGGAAAATTAATTTCGTTTACAGATAATTACATTTCGGCTTATGGACAGGCAACAAAAATAGACGAAAAAATAGATATTAAACCCTGTTTAAAATGCAGTAAATCAAATTGTGATATAAATTGCTCGGCAATCAAAGATAAAATCACAGAGCATTCTGTTTTTATTTTTGATCCTTTTTGTTTTTCGAGAATGATACTTAAACCTCCTGTAAAACTGATTAAAACTCTTGAAACTGAAATAAGAAAGAAGAAAGGGATAATTATTGTTGATGAAATTACAACAGGATTAGGACGAACAGGAAAATGGTTTGGATACAATCACTTTAATTTAAAACCTGATATGGTTGTATTGGGAAAATCGTTAGGAAATGGATATCCGGTAAGTGCAGTAATTATTGAAAAAACAATTATTAAAGAAGTTGAGAAAACAGATTTTTCATATTATCAGTCACATCAGAACGATCCTTTAGGATGTAAAGTAGCTGAAGCAGTAATTAACGTTTTACATGCAGAAAATTTAATTGAACGAACTCATGAAAGCGGTGAAGTTTTTTTAACATTTTTGCGAAAAGATTTAGAGAATATTAATGGAGTTGAAGACATCCGTGGAATAGGGCTGTTGATAGGAATAGAACTGAAAAAAGAAATTTCAGTAGAAAAGGTTTATCAAAAACTGGCTGAAAAAGGAATCATCATAGGGATTTCTCTCAAATTTAATATGTTAAATGTCATTCCGCCATTTACGATTAATTCAGGTTTAATACTCGAAATATCAAAAAAAATAAAGGAAAGTATTGTAGAAGTTGAGCAAAGCTACCAGTTAAATAAATCAATTAATCAAAATAAAATAATATGAGAGAATTTTCGATAATAGCAGTATCCATCATAAACTTGATCATAGGAGTAAGATATTGCATTTTGACCATTAAGAAAAAAATTAAGCCTGCTTTAGCTATGTGGTTATTCTTTTCAATTGCCGTAAGCATGAGTTTAGTTACCTATATGGCAAATGATAATTTTACCCTTTTAGATAATATTTTAAATACAGCCGATTTACTTTTGGTTACTACCGTAACGGTTGTAATATTTTTTTTTGGAGATACCAGCTCTAAATTTACAGCTTTCGATAAGTTATGCTTAATGACTGTGCTTGCAATAAGCTTATTTTGGTTTGTAACTAAAACACATTTTTTATCTCATAACTTGGTTCAAAGCGTATTGGTTATTGCATATTTCCCAGTTATAAGGCGCTTATGGCAATCCAAAGAAAATACCGAACCATTTTCCGTTTGGATTTTAATGATGATTGCACCAATATTTGCTTTATTATCAAGTAAAGGAATCCTGGCAGGTATCTATTCAATTCGTGCTATTGCATCTACTGGCTTATTGCTTCTACTTATGCTCAGAGTGGAGTATTTAAAGAATAGTATATCGGATCAAACAGTTAATGGCAAAATAATACGAATCAATATTCTAAAAAAGAAAAAAGCATAATAAAGATTGAAAAATCATAGCAGGGATAGTGATTAAATTACCAGACTATTAGTTTAAAAAATAGACAGAAAGCCATAAAGTCATATGAAGATGACCCATTTGGGAAAATATTTAGTGAATCCAACATAATCCTGACAGAAGAAGCATTGGTTCATTTGACACAGTGGAGAACAAATTAAAACCTTAAGCCATAACACTTACAAGCACTTTTGCAATTTACCCAGATAGCACACAGTCCAATTGCAAAAAAGCTTGTAATGCCAACCCTATTTTGCCTTACAGACAATTTGGTAATCCCTCCCAAAAAACTAAAACAATTTTAGCACTTCGTTGAAACTCAACTACCAAACTGATAAATCACTATTGGCAGCCAGTTTATAACATTGGGTCAAATTTAAACTCGGTTTTGGTGGTTTGTAAAGGTTTTCCTATCTTCAAACTTTATTAGCGGGGGATAATGAAACAAGGCGAAATCCTCGTCAAAATTTACCCAAAAGACGTTATAAAGGCATTTTTCATGAGTGAATTTGAATTGCCAATTTATTTTAAAGCAAATGAAAGTTATTGTAAATTCTGATTATTCTGGTGTTGACGAAATCATTAATTCAATTGACAATTTATTAGTCATTAATGGTTTTAATACTAAAATGAGTGGTTCTGAAATTGTTTTTCTGCGGAAGACAGACAAAAGACATAATAAAATTATGCCGTTATTAGAAGTAACCAATGGAATCAATGAAGGTAAACTGACAGTGCAACAAGTAAATGGAAAAGTCATAATAAATTGTCAATTCAAATGGTTCTTACATTCATTTGCAACAATATTACTGACAGCCGCTTTCTTTCTGATATTTTATACGTTTAGTGATTTCAACTACGCACTTGATAAATTATTAATTGCAGCTTTGATAGTTTTTCCTTTGTCAATTATTGGAGTATTTATTTCGAGAAGACACTTTAGAAATATTATTATGAAAGCTTTGAGAAAGACAGGGCTTGGCAATAATTTAATTGAAAGTTCTTGAAAAACGCCTTATAACATGCGTTCAAATTCAATGCGGGGTTTTATAGTTTGCTGACTAAGTTTTATCTTAGTAATGTTGTTCAACGGGGGACAATGAAACAAGGCGGAAACCCGCACAAAATTTAACGCAGGACCGTTACAGGTAATTTTTCTAAAATTCTGAAAATTAATTTATTCTGAGTTGAAATGACAGAGAAAACATCTAAACAAATATCACTTTTATTATTTTTCTTACTGACAAGTTTAGTTCTTTTTTCTCAGATAAATATTACAGGCGTTGTTGTTGACACAGCAGGAATTGAAATTCCAGGTGTATCTCTTCATGAAATGTACACAACAAATGGAACAACGACTGATATTTCAGGAGAGTTTTTATTAACCGTTTCTGATACAGCATTAATCCAATTTGCTTTTATTTTTTACAAAGACACTATTATTCCTGCTAATAAACTAAGTAATGAAATTGTAAAGCTTGAATTAAGGGACGATTATGATGACATAATATTTTGTCCTGTAGACTATGCAAGAACTTTTACTATTGGATATTACGGAGACATTAGCAATCTTCCTTACGGAATGAATTTGTACGTATTTAGACCACAGCTTTTTAGAATTCCAGTTTTGTTATTCATCAATGCTTATTATAAGACTAATTTTGAATCTGACTATGACTTTAAGTTAAAATTGACAAGGTCTGATATAATTAAGCATGAGAAATATAGTCTTAATTTTGGTTTGGAGTATCAAGATAGACAGTTAAATCTTTCTGACTTTAATTATCAAGTACAAGACTATCAAATAACATTTACAAATTCATTTCAAAATATTATTTCATTTGCTTCAGGACTGGTTTATAGAGAAGAAAAAAGAACAGAACAAGAATATCACTTAGGTTATCATTTATCTCTATTTAAAAGCTTTTATAATATTGGTCAGACTATTTCTGTGGATTATACATATTTTGGTGACTATTCAGAATATAGTTGTGCAATTTATCAGGAACTATCTACTAATAATTGGTTTTTAAGTCGTTTTCAGATAGGATTAATTTATAGTGGATACAGAGAATATAATGACTTTAGTATTTTATTTAGATATGTTTTAACGTATTAATTTTAAAAAAACAACCTGTAACATCGGGTCATAAAACATGCGGGGTTTTGGTGGTTCGCAATCATTTTACTATCTTCAAACTTTATTAACAGGGGATAGGGAAACAGGGCGAAAAACCCGCACGATTTCATACCCGAAGAACGTTAGCGGTAAAAAAATTAAAAATCGATATGAGAAAGGTATTTATTTCAATTAGTCTTTTGGTTCTTCCAATTTTATTTTATGGACAGGACTTAAATTATACAAAAAATATTATAGAGAAGCTTGCGTCTACTGAATTTAAAGGTCGTGGATATGTAGAAAACGGAGATAAACTTGCAGCAGAATTTATAAGTTCAGAATATTCAAATATTGGATTGGAATCATTCAAGAAAGATTATTTTCAATATTTTAAAGTGGACGTTAATACTTTTCCTGATAATTTATTGCTTAAAGTAAACAACGAAATATTAGAACCAGGGAAAGACTATTTGATTGACCCTATGTCATCTTCAGTTAAAGGTAAATTTGAAACACACATAATAAGAAAACAAGATTTGCTAAATGACCAAAAAGTTAGGGAAGCTATACAAAATTCTATAAATAAATTTTTAGTAATAGATGAAAGAGAATTTGAACCTGACAATGCTGAAGAAAAGAAGAAGTTGAATGAGCTTATTAACTTTTTGAAATATAGTCCGCAAATTCAGACAGTAGGAACTATTATATTGACAAATGAAAAGTTAACTTGGGGAGCATCAACAATTCAATTAACGAAACCAACTTTTATTCTTAAGAGAGAAAAAGATTTTCAGATAGGAAACAAAGTGGAAGTGAAAGTTGACGCAGAATTTATAAAGAATTATAAAACACAAAACATTATTGGTTACATAAAAGGACAAGAAATCCCTGATACATTTTTAGTTTTAACTGCTCACTATGACCATTTAGGCAAATTAGGTAAGAATGTTTACATCCCAGGAGCAAATGATAATTCAAGTGGAGTTGCTATGTTGTTAAACTTAGCAAAGTATTTTAAAGAAAATCCACCAAAGTATTCTATTGTTTTTATTTCTCTTGGAGCAGAAGAATTAGGAATACTTGGAGCAAAATACTATACTGAAAATCCGTTATTTGATTTGAAATCAATTAATTTTTTAGTGAACTTCGATTTAGCTGGGACTGGAGATGACGGAATAAAAGTTGTTAATGCAACTGTTCATGAAAATGAATTTGCTAAACTAAAAGACTTGAATGAGACTAACGATTATTTAGTTGCTGTAAAATCTCGTGGAGCAGCTTGTAATAGTGACCACTGTATGTTTCATGAAAAACAAGTTCCTTGCTTTTACATATATACTTTAGGTGGAATCCAAGCATATCATGATATTTATGACAGGTATGAAACTTTACCTTTAACTGAATTTGAAGACTATGCTAAACTAATGATTGATTTTTTTGAAAGTTTTTAATTTTTCAACCGCTAACATTGCTTCAACAGATAATGCGGGGGCTTGTTGGTTTGCAGGCTTTTTACTACATTTAAACTTTATTAACGGTGGATAATGAAACGCGGCGAAAACCCGCACTACTGTTAAGCAAAAACCGTTAGGCGTAAGGAGTGAAAAAATCAAAAAAAGCAATCTGACACGATTTTATAAAGAGAGACATTCTACAAAAAGATAAATAATATTTTAGTTTTCCAGCGCGCTTTTGCACTTACGTGCAATTAAAAAATTCCTATCGAGTATTAAACACATTAATTCTGTTTCACTTCACAAATGAGTTTAATTATTCATTCCATAATTAAATAAATAGTAATCCTTTTTTATCCTGTTTTAAGTATTATAGTCAACGATTTGGTTTATGACAAATTGTTACTTATTTGTCCATTTCTTTATATTTTTTTTGCTATCAAGTTAAGGAAATCTATAACATCTTTTGCAGATCTTTCAAATTCCTTGATTGCCAAATCTTTCTCATTAACTGTCCATTTTAAAACTTCTTTTAATAATCGAGCTTTTTCACCACGTTTTCTTTTTTTATCAAGTTCAAAAATCTTTTTAACATCATCTTGAAATCTATCTGGATAATAATCTTCAAAATTTTTCTTGCTCCAATTTGAAAATTGATCTTTTCTCCATGTACTAAATTGTTTTCTAATGTCTTTAATTACTTTTAATCCAGCTTCATCTCCATCAGCAATAATCCATGCTTTTTCAAAATAAATTTCGCTATTATGAATAAATACAAAAAGTCTTTTAAAGTCAATTAATCTCGGTAAAATATCATCAACACCACCAGCTGCAATAGTTTTTATTTTATTTTGTAGTTCTGGAATGAAATTCGGTATAATAAATTCTTTTATTATTTGTTCAGCAGAGGATTCTTCAAGTATTAGATATGCTTTATACAATTCAAAATCGAAAAAATCATATCCTAATTTTTGTAATATATTAATTCTTTCAGCTGGAGAATTATCAATTAATGAAACTTGCGAGATTGGAATATTTTCTTTCTCACTGTAGCTTTTAATATCTTTAGGTTGCCAATCTATATAAAATATTTTACTATTAGCTGCGCTACCCAAGTATTTGAGAACTATATTAGAATGTGTAGATATAATAAATTGATTTTTATCTGATTTTTCAATTATTAGATTGAGTAGTTTCTTCAAGGCTTCTGGATGAATATCATTTTCAAGTTCTTCAATTAAAAATAATTTTTCATTTTCTGTTAATAAAATAGTAATAAGACCTATAATATTTGCTACACCTTCACCCATTGATTGAATATAAATAATATCTTTTGTAGTTGGAAAAATTCCAATACTAATTCCATTACTATTTTCACTTGGAATTGTACCAATTCTAAATCCAAGAATCTCGTCACAAAGCTCATTAAAAATATTATTTAAAGAATGAGATGGATTACCTAACCTTTGAATCCTTGATGCCAGGTTTCGAAAATTATCAGTTACCTCAAAAGAATCATTCTTATTACCATTAAAGTCATAATAATCAGTTTTTCTTTTTGATAAAAATGGAAAAATAAAATTATTTTCATTTTCTTTAGTAGGAAAAGTAGGTAACTGTTCAAACGCTAAATCTCCATATAAATTCCTATAATTGAAATTTTTAATATTCTCTAAATTCTCATCAAAACAACACCCTTCATTTTGTGTATTTATATTTTCAAATGAAAAAAATGCATTAGTATTATCTGTTTTATTATTTGGGAAGATACTTTTACCTATAAGACTTTTTAAATTATCAAGTTTATAATAAATTGCTGAACTAACTTCACCCTTTCTAATATCATCAAAACTAATGGCATTTTTATCTTGAAGTTTATAAATAGATTTTATAATTGTAGATTTTCCTGAATTATTTTTCCCAACCAGTAAATTTATATTTTTACTCAATTCTATCTTTTCTTGTTTGAAACAACGGATATTATTTAACTCTATACTTTTTATATACATATTCAAAAATTAGATTACTAATTAAATTAAAACCCAAAACTTAAACAATCGCACCTTAAGTGGCTTGCAGATAACTTATAATAGAAGTAATATATTTCTCTATTATGTTTTGTGAATGTACTATTTTTTAACAAAACATTCAAACAAGCAGGTTGTTGCTTATATAAGGTCTGTTTTGAGTATGTGAATGTAAAAATGCTTTGGTTATTTAATTGACACAGTTTTTGAACAGACTCAACATTGTATTGCACATTGCTTATTAATTGAAGAGTATTGCCAATAATCATGTGAGTAATGAGAATAAATACAAAAGCATTCATCAGAATCCTATGAGTAAGCAGAATAGACAGAAGAGTAATGTAAATAACCCCATGAGTAAGCAGAATAATCCCATGAGTAAGTTAAATAATCTCATGAGTAACTATAAAAAATTGAAAGAGGTTTTCAAAACACTAATACAAACACATTGGTAAGCCTGCTCAAATCCAACACACGCTCAAGGCTTACCAATAAGTTTGTATTCCTGCCCTATTTTGCCTTACCAGGCAATATAAATTCCAACCCTAAACTAAAATATTGGCATTTCATGGATAATACATAACAAACTGACAAGTTAATATATTAAAACCTCCCAACGCCTAACAGCAAGTCATAAAG
>DAOWGM010000012.1 GCA_030637515.1 Bacteroidales bacterium | reverse complement strand
TCTGAAATACTTAATGCAGCAGATGCAGCCAAACCGGCTAATGCATCAGGCATAATATCTTTATCTGCAGAAATTAACTGAACATTAACAAATGTTTCTGCGTGAAAATCCTCCGGGAATAATGGACGTAAAGCTCTATCAACTAAACGTGATACTAATATTTCATAATCATTTGGTCTTCCTTCGCGTTTTAAAAATCCACCCGGATAACGTCCAAATGATGCATACTTTTCCTTATACTCTACTGATAAAGGCATAAAATCCACATCTTCTCTTGCATCTTTAGCTGATACTACAGTTGCTAAAAGCATTGTGCGCCCCATTTTTACTACTACTGACCCATCGGCTTGTTTTGCCAACTTACCAGTTTCAATCGTTATTGATCTTCCCTCGCCAAGATCAATTGTTTTTTCAATTACTTTATACATATTAGAATTCTTTAGTGAACCTGCACATCGCAGGAGTTAATTTATATTTCCGTATTAAATATTTTTTTGAATTATATTAAAAAAGGCAATCATTAAATTGCCTTTTCTTTATTTTATTTACGTATGTTCAGTTCTTTAATTAAAACTCGATACTTTTCAATATCGTTGTGTTTCAGATAATCAAGTAATCTTCTTCTTTTACCAACTAATCTTAAAAGAGCTCTTTGAGTACCGTAATCTTTACGATTTGTTTTCAAATGCCCAGTTAAGTGGCTAATACGATGTGTAAAAAGAGCAATTTGTCCTTCTGCTGATCCAGTATTAGTCTCTGACTTCCCAAATTCTTTAAATATTTCCTGCTTTTTCTCTGCTGTTAAATAGCTCATACTAATGTGATTTATTTAATTAATCCAATATATACACTTTAAGACGTGCAAAAGTATTTAATTTTTTTTACATAACAACACAATTAATAAAAAAATTTACGATAATTTGATTTGGCAAGTTCCTACATATAAAGCTTAATTCTATACTTAAACACAATTAATCAATAAATTGAAAAACTTTTATTTACTACTAAAAAGCACTTTTTTCAGGCTTTTAATTTGATCAGGGTTTCCTAAAACGAATATCTGATCGTTACAAGTAATACGAACCTTAGGAGAAGGATTAACAATATAATTATTATCAGCAGTTTTTATACCTATAATATTTGCCCCAGTTGTACTTCTAATAGACCATTCTCCTATCGTTTTTTCTGTAAGCTGTGGAGGCATATTTTTACATGATATTTCTTCAATATACTCTTCCTCTCCCTCGCGAATCATTACAAACTCAACAAAATCAACAATGTCAGGCTGAGCAACTAATTTTGCCATTCTTTGTCCGCCGATTTTATCTGGCATAATTACGTTTGTAGCTCCCGCACTTCTCAATTTACGATCTGAATTAAAATTCGATGCTCTACTAATAATAGTAATCTTAGGATTCATTGTTTTTGCAGTTAGAACCACAAATAAATTATCAGCATCGTTGGGTAATGCAGTAATTAATGCTCTTGCTTTTTCGATTCTTGCATCCATTAATGTTTCATCCTGTGTTGCATCACCATGAATGTAAAGCAAATTAGCATCTTCACGGATTTTTTCAATAATCGGTTCTTTACTATCTATAACAACAACCTGAAACTTATGCCTTTGCAGCTCTTCAATTGCCTGCTTACCATTACGACCATAACCAACCACAATTACATGGTTACTCAATTTTTCGATTTTTGTTTTCACTTTATTATCTTTTATATAATTTCTTAAAACGCCATCAACAATATATCTGGCAAGAGTTGTAACAGCATATGCAAAAATACCGAAGCTAATTACAATTAAAAATGCTGTGAAAAACTGACCAAGTTCAGAAAGTGGGTGTACTTCTCTAAATCCAACAGTTGAGATAGTAATTATTGTCATGAAAAACGCCTCAGGAAAAGTAAATCCTTCAATCAGAATATAACCTACAACTCCTGATATCACTATCATCATTAACAATCCGAAAGAAACATATATAGATTTAAAATTCTCTTTACCTAAACCGCTTGTTTTCATTTATTATTTCGAATTATATAATTACCAATTTGGCAATTTAAGCATTTTTTATGATTACAATATTCATTTTTAAGCTGAATTAATGCCTGAGAATGAAATGCATTTTCTGATTCGACTCCTAATTCATCCCATTTTGTAATTATTGCATTTTTTTCAGACTTTAGTTTCTCTAACAATTCAATTGCTTTTGTTTTAAGTTCAGATTGTCCTTTTGCATCTCCATAAATAAACAAAAACGGGATTATGGTATTTATTAATATGATATCAACAGCAGACTTACCGATGGATTTGCTTTTTTTAACCGACTCTTTATTAAATACATAATGACTCTCCCAATAATCGGAAGGATTTACAATAAATAAGGTATAAAGATCCTGAATTGTTTTTGCTTCTAATATTTTAGAAAACAAAGAAGTTGAGCTATATATTAATTTACTGTACTGTGCAATACGAATTGTAGGGAAATTTCCGGGTCGCGATCTAAGAAACTTCCACAAATGCTTTTCAATGGGTGTTAACATGAATTTCTTTTGCAGATATATATATTCCTTTTTAAGATTTTTGAAATATTCATCTCCAGATTTATCCTCAAGAAAACCAGCCTGACCAAAAAGCAATGCTTCAATTTGAAATAAATTGTCTTTATGCTTAGCCAGATAAGTCAGTGGCAATGATTTTGCAAGAAGCTCGAAAGGTGTTGAATTTAATTTAAATCCAAAATTAGATGCTAACTGAATATAAAATGCATTTTCCCAGCTACTATTGGTTTGTTCTAATAATTTATGAATTCTTTCAGATTTTTCTTCTAACCTTTCAATAGCTAACTTCTCTATCCAATTATGAATAGTAAACGAGTCAACTCTATGAATATCACTTTGGCAAGAAATCCAGGATTCGTTCTTAATTAGAGATTCGTAATTATTCAAAAATTCATTATCAAATTCTATCGCTAGAGTTGGAATTAATTGCCCATTGGTTCTAAATACATCCTTATCGTTATTCAAAACGACTTGTAAAATTACATTATCGTATGCTTTATCTAGGTGATGATTATGCTTATACCAATCGGATGAATTAATATGGATTTCAACATTCCCAACCCAAATTGTGTCATTTATCTTAATTCTGGCATTAAAAAAATCAGGACCAGCATCAGAATTATGGATACCTTGATTTATCACTTCAAGCTTTTCCTGGTTTTGGGTTTTTAGATCTTGGTTTTTGAAAAGTTTATATTTCCAGATGTAGTGCAAAAATTCTTCTCTCATTATTATTCTATATTACAAATACGATGTGTATTCATAAAATTAACAAATAAGTCTGAATGAAAAAGAATATTCTAAGAATTTTAAATTATACCTTTTGCTTTAAGTAATTCAGCCATTTTTAACTGCATTTCTTGCGCTTTTTTTCCTGCATTACGGTCAAAATCGGCTGAACTATCTGCATAAATAATGGCTCGAGCAGAATTTACTAATAAGCCACAGTAATCATTCATTCCATTTTCGGCTACTTCTTTTAGGCTTCCTCCTTGAGCTCCAACTCCAGGAATCAATAAAAAATTATCAGGAACTTGCTTTCTGATTTCTTTAAGGTGTTCTGCCTGAGTTGCCCCAACAACATACATTAAGTTATCCTTATTTCCCCATTCTTTGGATTTCTCAAGAACAGTTTCAAAAAGATTACTCTCAGAATCTTTTATATTAAGTAACTGAAAATCTTTAGCAGATTCATTTGAGGTTAAGGCTAATAATATTACCCACTTATTTTTGAATTCTAAAAATGGAACCACAGAATCTTTACCCATATATGGAGCCACAGTAATTGCATCACAACGTAATGCCTCATAAAAAGCTCGTGCATACATCTTCGAAGTATTACCAATATCTCCGCGTTTAGCATCAGCAATAACAAAGGCATCTTCGTAAACCAGATTTAAATAATTGAGGGTTTTCTCTAAACTTTTCCATCCTGAAACTCCATGCGCTTCGTAAAATGCAATATTTGGTTTGTATGCAACAGCATACTGGATTGTAGAATCTATTATTCGTTTATTGAACTCAAAAATAGGATCATCTTCCGTTAATAGGAAACTTGGAATTTTAGTGATGTCAGTATCTAATCCAACACACAAGAAACTTTTCTTCCTTTTAATCTGCTCAAATAATTGATTGTAATCCATAAAAATTCAAATTTCAAATACCAAACTGCAAATTACAAATAAAAATCAAATCTCAATTTCCAATATTTACTTTATAGTATAACTAACATTACTCAACTCCAGCTTCTTTCAGCCTTTCAGCATTCTCAGCCATTTGTAACTGATCAATAATTTCTTGAATATCGCCTCCAATAATTGCCGGCAAATTATACATTGTAAGATTAATACGATGATCTGTTACACGACCTTGCGGATAATTATACGTTCTAATTTTTGCTGAACGATCTCCAGTAGAAACCATTGTTTTTCGTTTCGATGAAATTTCATCCATATATTTTTGATATTCCAAATTATACAGACGTGTTTTCAATTCTTTCATTGCCTTATCAAGGTTCTTTAGCTTAGATTTTTGATCCTGACAAGTAACAACAATTCCTGACGGAATATGTGTTAAACGAATAGCCGAGTAAGTTGTATTTACCGACTGACCTCCAGGCCCTGAAGAACAATATTCATCTCTTTTAATATCTTCAGTTTTAAGTTCAACATCAAACTCTTCTGCTTCTGGCAATACTGCAACAGTAGCAGCCGAAGTATGTACTCTACCCTGTGTTTCTGTTTGCGGAACACGCTGTACACGATGTACACCTGATTCGTATTTAAGTATTCCATAAACACCTGCTCCGGTTACTTTCATTACAATCTCTTTAAAACCACCAACAGTTCCTTCGCTTAAATTAGTAACATCAAGCTTCCACTTTTTACTTTCGCAATAGTGTGTATACATTCTATACAAATCTCCTGCAAAAATACTTGCTTCATCACCACCGGTTCCTGCACGTATTTCAAGAATCGCATTTTTATCATCTTCAGGATCTTTCGGTAGAAGAAGCACTTTTATTTCTTCTTCTAAAGGATTCAATTTTGCTTCCAGTTCATCCAGCTCCATTTTAGCCATCTCTTTCATTTCCTCATCCTTCTCAGTAGCTAAAATATCTTTTGCGGATGTTATATTGCTAATTATATTTTTATATTCATTATATGCATCAACAAGAGGCTCAAGGTCTTTATACTCCTTATTTAATTTAATATACCTCTTCATATCATTAATAACATCAGGATCTGTTATTAACTGCCCAACCTCTTCGAACCTTAGTTTTACACCTTCAAGTTTATCTAATATCATTTATTATTTCCTCCTAATTAAAATCGCTGCAAAATTAACAATTAAATTGATAGATTATGAATAGTAAAATTCTCCAAACTCACTTTTAATGGTCAGCTTGTTTTCATTTGCTTTTTCGCATCTACCAACAATTTTGGCTTCAATATTAAAGCTTTTTGAAATATTTATAATTTCATCGGCAAATTGTGGCGAAACATATATTTCCATTCTATGCCCCATATTAAAAACCTTATACATTTCTTCCCAAGATGTTCCTGATTCTTTCTGAATTATTCTGAACAATTCTGGTAGCTCGAACATGTTATCTTTTATAACATGCAAATTATCTACAAAGTTCATTACTTTAGTTTGTGCTCCGCCAGAACAATGAACTAAACCATGAATTTCTGATCTTAGTTTTTTAAATATCTCAATCATTACTGGAGCATAAGTGCGTGTAGGCGACAACACCATTTTGCCAGCATCTATTTTTAGTTTTTCAATACTATCTGTTAGTTTATAACTTCCGGAATAAACTACTTCTGAAGGAACTGTTGGATCAAAGCTTTCAGGATACTTTTCAGCCAAATATTTATTAAAAACATCGTGTCGCGCTGAAGTTAATCCATTACTCCCCATTCCACCATTATACTCTTTTTCATATGTGGCTTGTCCTGAAGATGATAATCCTACAATAACATCACCTTCCTTTATGTTACTATTATCAATCACATCAGAACGTTTCATTCTTGCAGTTACTGTTGAATCGACAATTATTGTACGAACTAAATCGCCAACATCTGCAGTTTCGCCTCCTGTTGAATAAATCGAAACTCCCATTTCTCTATATTCTGCTAAAAGCTCCTCTGTACCATTAATTATAGCAGCAATAACTTCGCCTGGAATAAGATTTCTATTTCTACCAATTGTTGATGACAGCAAAATATTATCGATTGCTCCAACACACAGTAGATCATCAAGGTTCATTACAATTGCATCCTGAGCTATTCCTTTCCAAACAGATATGTCGCCTGTTTCTTTCCAATATAAATATGCAAGTGAAGATTTTGTTCCGGCACCATCGGCATGCATTATATTGCAATAATTTTCATCTCCACCAATAATATCAGGAATTATTTTACAAAAAGCTTTTGGAAAAATTCCTTTATCAATATTCTTTATTGCATTATGAACATCTTCTTTTGATGCTGATACTCCTCTTAATTTATACCTTGAATCTTGGGACATATTTTTAGAATATTTTGAACTGCAAAATTAACAATTTGTATTGTTTTATAATAGCATTTATATATACAAAAAAAGAATTCCCGTTTCTTCGGGAATTCTATAATATTATTTGAACGAAGCTAATTCTGTGGCTTAAAATCAGTTGAAATTACTTGGAATTCAGTACGTCTGTTAATCTGATGAGACACTTCTTGTTGTTCTTCAGATTCCAGCTTCTCAATAAATTCAGGTTTTAACTCCATACCTTCAGATAAGAAAGAATGTTGCGCTGCTAATTTTCTACCAATTACTTTTGGCATTGTTGCTGCATATCCTACTGCTCTAAGTCGTGCAGGCTGGATGCCTTTCTCAATTAAATAATTAACTACAGATTGTGCTCGTTTTTGAGACAATTCAACATTTGATAATGCACTTCCTCTTGCATCTGTATGAGAACGCAGCTCAATAACTACATTCGGGTTATCATTTAAAGTTTCAACAAGCTTATCTAAAGCAACCATCGACTCAGGACGAAGATCCCATTTTGCAAAGTCATAGAAAATATTTGGCAGTTCAATTGGTTCAGCAATTGACGACAATCTTATTTCAGCTGAGAATGTCTGACTTTCAATTACTCCTTTTGTTGTTTCTTTTTCTTTACCTGTTAAGAATCCTTTTTTAGATGCTACAAATACATAGTCGGTACCAGGACGCAACATAAATTTAAACGCACCCTCATCATCTGTTTCATTTGTAAGTGTCATGCCATCGCTACCAACTAATTTAACTGTAGCACTGGCTAAAGGAGAATCTGTTTTGTCGTTCATAACCATGCCCTCAACATCAAATTTTAACGGAGGAAGTACAAATGAAAAAATTTCATCATCACCATCACGAGCAGAACTAAAATAACCTCTTTCCAGATTTTTCTCTATAATAATTCCAAAATCATCTTTAGTTGAATTAACCGGATATCTCATATTTTCTATTTTCCATGATCCATTTTCTGATGATGCACGGAATATATCAAGCCCACCCATTCCCGGGTGATAATCTGATGAAAAGTAGATTGTTCCATCATCATGAATAAAAGGAAACATTTCATTTCCAGAAGTATTAATTGCAGCTCCTAAATTTTCAGGAACACCCCATTCACCAGTTGCAGATGTACGTGTTACTTTCCATATATCTTTTCCTCCCATTCCGCCTTTCATGTCGGAAACGAAATATAATGCAAGTTCATCGTCTGATAATGATGGATGAGCTACTACTATGCTATCGTCTAACATTAAAACTGGCTCAGCTTTTCCCCACTCGTCATTTCTTCTTTCAGAAGTAAAAACCATACAACCAATTGCATCTTTTTTATGACGTTCACAACGCGTAAAAAACATTTTATTAAAGTCTTTACTCAAAGAAACTGCTCCTTCTTCAAATTCTGTATTGATATTTTCTCCCAAAGGAACAGGAGTGCTCCAGTTTCCTTTTTTGTCTTTTTTTGAAGTAAAAATATCTGAAAAATTTAAACCTGTACTACCATGAGTATCATCTCCTGTTGCTCCATCTCTTGAAGAAGTAAAATAAACCTCATCATACTCTGCTTTTGCAAACGCAGGGCTATATTCACTCTCACGGGAGTTAAAGAATTTCATATTAGCTACTTTGTAACCACTTGGACTTTCCATCCATTTTACAGCATTCTCACATGATTTTATTCCATTTTCACCACGAGCATCATCGGGAACTAATTTTTTATATTCTCTGTAATTCTCTGCCGCGTCCTCGAATTTCTCATTCATTTTAAGTGCATCGGCATAATACAAATATGTTAATGGATTATTGTATTTTTTCTGAATTGCTTTTTTATACCACATTTCAGCTTTGCGAGGTTGATTCGTTTTTCTATAACACTCAGCTACCTGAAATGTAATATCGCTTTTTACATCATTATCTGTTACTTTACTGTATGCGTTTCGAAGCAAATCAATTGCCTGATAATATTGCCCATTTTGATAATAGGTATTTGCTTTAGTATAGACACTTAGCTGCGCTACAGAAACATTCTGCATAAAGAAAATAAAAATGCTAAAAAGAAATACAATTCTGATTTTCATATCTGTAAAGATTACTTTAGTTGTAAAATGTAAAAGTAAGATTTTTTAAATAAAATAAAAAGACACTTATTACTGAGTTATCACCATCTTATTAATACGTTTTTTATCAGAGATTATTATATAACTACTCTTTCATATCAATATATATAAAGCCAAAAAAACAATCTCGTTAATTCCACCCCCTTTTATTCCCCCTCAAGGGGGAAGTGTTTTTTTATCGGGTAAAAAGCATTTCTCGGTATTTTGGCAATGGCCATATTTCATCATCCACTATCAATTCTAACTTATCAACATGATATCTTATTTTTTCGAAATATGGAACTACCTTTTTTGAGTAAGCGGCAGCTTTTTCCCTAATATCCTCAATTTTATTTGCTTGCTTTCGAGCCTCAATCATCTCACCTACAGCCTGTTTGACAATCGCCGTTCTTTCTGACATTTCAACAATCGTTTCCAATTCATGCTTAGACATTTTCTCATATTGATCTTTAGGAAACAATTCCTTAAGTCCTTTTACATTTTCAATTAATATATTTTGATATTTTATTAGCGTAGGAATAATATGATTTCGAATTAAATCACCCAACACACGCGCTTCGATCTGAAGCCTTTTTGTAAATATTTCTAATCGGATATCGTAACGAGCTTCAAGCTCCCGTTCTGTAAGAACTTGAGCTTTTTCAAATACTTTCTTGGTTTCCTTTGAGATAAAAGCTTTTAATGCCTCAGGGACATCTGCTATATTAGACAAACCGCGTCTAGCAGCTTCTGCAATCCACTCTTCGCCATACCCGTTTCCTTCAAATCGGATTTTCTTTGAAGCAATAATATATTTCTTTAAAACCTGAAAAATGGCTTCATCTTTTTTAACGTCTTTTTCAATTATCGCATCAACTTCCTTCTTGAACTGGATTAGCTGGTTTGCAACAACCGTATTTAAAGTAATCATTGGAGAGGCAACATTTGCCGATGAACCAACCGCACGAAACTCAAAACGATTTCCTGTAAAAGCAAATGGTGATGTTCTGTTTCGATCGGTATTATCCAATAAAATTTCTGGAATTTTACCAATATCTAATTTCAATTCTGTTTTTTCATCCGGAGTCATTTTTTTATTTGTAACTCTTTTTTCCAACTGATCTAACATATTAGTTAGTTGAGATCCAATAAAAACAGACATTATTGCCGGTGGTGCTTCGTGAGCTCCAAGTCTATGCTCATTTCCAGCAACAGCAACACTTGCTCTTAATATATCGGCATGATCGTGAACCGCTTTTATTGTGTTAATTAAGAAAGTTAAAAAACGCATATTGCTACGTGGCGTTTTTCCGGGTGACAATAAATTCTTACCTGTATTAGTCAACATCGACCAATTATTGTGTTTTCCAGAACCATTAATTCCTTTAAATGGCTTTTCATGAAATAAAACTCTAAAATTATGTCGGCGAGCCACCTTATCCATTAAGGTCATTAGTATCTGATTATGATCAACAGCAAGATTAGCCTCTTCGAATATTGGAGCACACTCAAACTGATTTGGAGCGACTTCATTATGTCGAGTTTTTACAGGGATTCCCAATCTGTAAGCTTCTACCTCGAAATCAACCATATAATTTTTTACACGATCAGAAATAGAACCAAAGTAATGATCACTTAACTGCTGATCTTTTGCAGAAGCATGACCAATTAGAGTTCTTCCTGTTAGGTGCAAATCCGGACGAACATTATATAATGCATTGTCAATTAAAAAGTATTCTTGCTCCCATCCTAAAGTAACATTTACCTTTTCTACATCTTTATCGAAATACTGACAAACACCTCCCGCAGCTTTATCAATAAAATTCAATGATTTAATTAAAGGAGTTTTATAATCTAAAGCTTCGCCTGTATATGCAACAAAAATTGTTGGGATACACAATGTATTTCCATATACAAAAGCTGGCGATGATGGATCCCAAGCAGTATAACCACGTGCCTCGAATGTATTTCTTATTCCACCATGAGGGAAGCTGGAAGCATCTGGTTCTTGTTGAACTAACATTTCTCCTTGAAAACTTTCTATTACTCCGCCACCTTCTGCCGGCTCAAAAAAAGCATCGTGTTTTTCAGCTGTTGAACCTGTTAATGGATGAAACCAGTGTGTATAATGTGTGGCGCCGCGCTCTACAGCCCATGCTTTCATTCCAATTGCTACTTGATTAGCAATTTTACGATCAATTCTTGTTCCTTGGTTTATAGACTCAATAACATTTTGATATGCTTCCCGTGATAAGTATTCTTGCATTTCCAGCTTATCAAATACATTCTCCCCAAAATACTTTGAAGTTTTTGTTGAAGGAAGCACAACATCAATAGGCTGACGGCTTAACACTTCTTCAATTGCCTTAAATCTAATAGTAGACATGATTTAATATAAGATTATTGATTAAAAAATAAATATCATTTGACAAAAGTACATTTTTTCACACACACCCCCTATTTTTTACTCATCGAACTAATTATTTATATCTTTTTTAAATTACACCCCTCTATTTTTATTAATGCATAAGCTTATTTTTGTATTTTTCAGGAAAAGTATAAAAAAAGCCCGATCCTGATAACATATCGGGACCGAGCTTTTCATTTTTAAAGGAATATCTTACTTAGCCATAATTTCTGCGAAATACTTATAGAAATATGGTATTGTATTTATTCCATTATAAAATTGCTCTAATGGATAATTCTCGTTTGGAGAATGAATTGCATCAGACTCTAATCCAAATCCCATTAAAACAGATTTAATTCCAAGAATCTTTTCAAATTCAGAAATAATTGGAATACTTCCACCGCTACGAACAGGAACTGGTTTTCTTTTATATATTTCTTCATATGCTTTCTCTGCAGCTTCGTAAGCAGGCAGATCAATCGGACAAACATAAGCCTGACCTCCATGTAAAAATTCTACATTTACTTTCACATAATCAGGTGCAATTTTTTCGAAATGTTCTTTGAACATTACAGCAATTTTCTCATTATTTTGATTTGGTACTAAACGAGAAGAAATTTTAGCAAAAGCTTTTGAAGGAAGAACTGTTTTAGCTCCCTCTCCTGTATAACCACCCCAAATACCATTAACATCAAATGATGGACGAATACCTGTACGTTCGTTTGTTGAAAATCCTTTTTCTCCATAAAGCGTTTTAACATCAATTGCTTTTTTATACTCATCTTCTGAATATGGAGCTTCAGCCATTTTGACTCTTTCGGCATCTGATATTTCCAATACATCGTCGTAGAATCCTGGAATAGTGATATGACCATTTTCATCAACCATATCGGTAATCATTTTTGCTAAAACATTAATTGGATTAGCAACAGCACCGCCAAACAAACCTGAATGAAGATCTTTATTTGGACCTGTAACCTCAACCTCCCAATAAGACAATCCACGCAATCCTGTAGTCCTTGATGGTCCCTCTGGAACATACATGCCTGTATCAGAAACTAAAATAACATCAGCTTTTACAAGATCTTTATTCTGCTCACACCATTTTGGAAGACTTGGAGAACCAATCTCTTCTTCACCTTCGATCATGAATTTAACATTACAAGGCAAAGAATCAGTTTTTACCATTGCTTCGAATGCTTTGATATGCATATACCCTTGTCCTTTATCATCGTCGGCACCACGAGCCC
>DAOWGM010000020.1 GCA_030637515.1 Bacteroidales bacterium | reverse complement strand
TTGGAAAGATCATCCACCGGCATACCTTCCGTCACCCACCGGTCCAACGTGGCGTTCCATACACCAAATGGGTACAAATAAGGATCGTTTGGCCTCTCGAAGCTGCAGATGGCTTTGAACCTTTCTTTTGGTGTCATAGCATTTCCCCTCACTATCCGACCTTATCTTTGTAGCATTGGATACCTCGCTTCGGCAATTGCCCTGGATGTGCCGGCGCGATCGGTTTATAGTGCCGTTATTATGAAACATCCGGAGGACTAACTATGGGCGATAAGATACGAAGTGTCTCCGCTGCTGAGATTATGGCTGAGCGGGGAACACTCGGATTAGAAGTAACGGTAACAACCGAAAACGGTGCCACGGGCCGATCGACACCCACGGCGGGGGTATCCGCCAGTAAGTTCGAGGCCGCTTTTGTTGTCGATGGCGGAAAACGTTTTGGGGGCAGAGGCTTGGGCCGGGCGATAGAAAATGTGGAAAAGGCGGCCCGGGAATTAATCGGCGTGGATGTGAGCCGCCAGTATGAGATAGACAAACTGCTCATCTCAACCGATGGCACCGAAAATAAGTCAAACCTTGGTGCAAATGCAATGTTAGGTGTTTCTTTAGCAGCAGCCAGAGCAGCTGCAACAGAATACGGATTGCCATTGTATAAATATATCGGAGGAGTAAATGCAAATACATTGCCAATTCCTATGATGAATATATTAAATGGAGGACAGCATGCCGATAATAAAATTGATATTCAGGAATTTATGATAATGCCAGTTGGTGCTGAATCTTTTAGTGAAGCACTAAGAATGGGAACAGAAGTTTTCCATCATTTAAAAGCTGTTTTAAAATCAAAAGGTCATTCAACAAATGTTGGAGATGAAGGTGGTTTTGCTCCTAATCTTTCATCTAATGAAGAAGCAATTGAAGTGGTGTTGGAAGCTATTAAAAAAGCAGGCTATACATCAGGTAAAGATATTTTTATAGCACTTGATGCAGCTGCCTCTGAGTTTTATGATAAAGAAAAGAAGATTTATCATTTTGAATCAACAAACGAAGATTTAACATCATCAGATTTAGTTAAATATTGGAAAACTTGGAGTGAAAAATATCCGATATTATCTATTGAAGATGGTTTGGACGAAGACGATTGGACCGGTTGGGCAGAACTTGTAAAAACTATTGGAGATAAAGTGCAGCTTGTTGGTGATGATTTATTTGTTACAAACGTAAAAAGATTATCACGAGGGATAAAAGAAAAGTCTGCAAATTCTATCTTGATTAAGGTTAATCAGATAGGAACATTAACAGAAACAATCGAAGCTGTTAAGATGGCAACTGAGAATTCTATGACTTCAATTATAAGTCATCGTTCAGGTGAAACTGAAGATACAACAATAGCAGATTTAGCTGTTGCTTTAAATACAGGTTTAATTAAAACTGGTTCAGCATCAAGATCTGACAGAATAGCGAAATACAATCAGTTATTAAGAATTGAAGAAGCATTAGGAAATTCTGCGAAGTATGTAGGAAAAGATTTTAAATTCTTATAATAAAAATATTATCAATTTAAAGGCTGGTCCAGATAGTTATCGGGATCAGTCTTTTTTTTTGTATATTTCAACATTACACTCAAAATACTTCTATGGCATATAAATCATTAAATCAATTTATTAATATACTTGAAAAAAATAATGAATTGATAAGAATAAAGGAGTTTGTAAGCCCTGAGCTGGAAATAACCGAGATTGTTGATAGAATTTCAAAATCCGAAAATGGAGGAAAAGCATTGTTGTTTGAAAATAATGGAACAGGATTTCCTGTTTTAATCAACTCAATGGGTTCTGAGAAAAGAATGTGCATGGCTTTGGGTGTTGAAAATCTGGATGATTTTGGTAAAGAGATTGAAAATATCTTTTTAGATTTAATTGGTCCGAAAGCAAATATTTTTGAAAAACTTAAACTTCTACCTAAGCTATCTAATATTTCATCATGGATGCCTAAACTTATTTCTGGTAAGGGAAAGAGTCAAGAAGTAATTATTCGAAATCCAGATTTAAGCAAAATTCCAGTATTAAAATGTTGGCCAAACGATGGAGGCCCTTTTGTTACTCTGCCCATGGTTATAACAAAAGATCCGGAAACAGGGATTCGCAATGTAGGAATGTACAGAATGCAGGTTTTTAAGAAAGATCTTACAGGAATGCACTGGCACAAACATAAAGTAGGGGCTCGGCATTTTGAAGAATATAAAAAGTTGGGAAAGAAGATGCCAGTTGCAGTAGCTTTGGGTGGTGATCCGGTTTTAACATATTCGGCTACAGCTCCACTTCCTGATAATATTGACGAGTATTTATTGGCCGGATTTTTAAGAAAACAAAAAGTTGAACTTGTAAAATGTATAAGTCAGGATTTAGAGGTTCCAGCCGAAGCAGATATAATTATTGAAGGTTATATTGATACTGAAGAAGACTTTATTTGGGAAGGTCCATTTGGTGATCACACAGGTTTTTATTCTCTATCCGATTGGTATCCTAAATTTCATGTAACTTGTATTACACATCGTAAGAATGCAATTTATCCGGCGACAGTTGTAGGAGTACCTCCAATGGAAGATGCCTGGATTGGGAAAGCAACAGAAAGGATTTTTCTGTCACCAATAAAACTTGCTGTTTTACCAGAAATTGTAGATTATGATATGCCTTTTGAAGGTGTAGCACATAATATAGTCATTGTAAAGATTAATAAAACTTATCCTGGACAAGCATTTAAGGTGATGAATGCACTTTGGGGAGCCGGACAAATGATGTTTAATAAAATATTGATCGTTGTTGATAAAGAAGCTGACACACATGATTATAAAAGTATTGCAAATCAGATTTTTGAAAATGTTAAACCTGAAAATGATATTCTATTCATAAATGGACCTTTAGATGTTCTTGATCATTCTGCTTCAAAACCAACATACGGAGGTAAAATGGGAATTGATGCAACAATAAAGTTTGATGAAGAAATTGAAAATGATTCTAATATTTTTGTTGATGAAAGTATTTCGGATTTTAGTGATCTAAAAAAGAAATTCAATGAAATAGTTGATTTGAATTATAGTATTCATAAGAAGATGCTTATTGTTTCTGTAAAAAAGGAAAGTAAAGCGCAAATTCATAATTTCATTAATTTAATATCGGAACAAAAAGAATTGTCTACAGTGAAATTTTGTATTCTAATTGATGAGACTGTTGATGTGAATGATGTAAATATGATAACATGGATAGCATCAGGAAATATTGATCCGAAAAGAGATTCAGTAATAGTAAAAGCAAATGATAAAAGATGCTCTAAGATATTTATTGATGCAACAAAGAAAACAGTAAAAAAAGATAATTTTAAAAGAGATTGGCCCAATATTGTCGTTTCTGATGACTCAACAATAAAGAGAATAGACCATATTTGGGATAGTTTAGGTATTGGTGGATTTATTGAATCTCCCTCATTAAAATACCGAAAATTGAATAATGGAGATGGAGCTATTGCAGAATAATGATACAATTTATATGAAATTATTCCTTTGCTTTCATGTTATTAAATAGTAAATTAGCATTAACAAATGAGAATCAAATCACACATATTATTTCTACTTTTCATAGGACTATTTTCCTTTATTCATATATCAGATACTTATAGCCAAAATATTATAGTTGATCATTTTACTATCGAGAATGGATTATCACAAACTAGTGTAAATTGTTTAATTCAGGATAGTAGAGGATTCATATGGATTGGTACACAAGATGGCTTGAATAAATACGATGGATATGGGTTTAAGATATTTAAAAATCAACCTTTAGACAGTAGTTCATTATCAGATAATTATGTTAATTGTATTTACGAAGATTCAGAAGGGAATATTTGGGTAGGAACAAATAAAGGCTTGGATAGAATTGATAGATTTACAGAGAGAGTTAGCCATTACTATTCAAATCTAAGTAATATTAATAGCCTTAAAGAAGAAGAAGTATACGATTTATATCAGGATAAAAGTGGATATCTATGGATAAAAACTGAAAATTTCTTATCAAGATTAAATCTGCAAAGTGGTAAGTTCAGGCATTATGAGCATTACAACGACATATTTAATTTCATTTCAGTAAATGTAACATTTTCAATTTTTGAAGATCACAAAGATCAATTATGGGTAGGGACAAAAGATGGCTTAAACTATTTTGACAGAAAACTTGAGATTTTTAAAAGATACAAGCATGAACCTGAAAACAAATCGAGTATTAGTAATAATAATATAAAAGTAATTTTTGAGGATCGTGAATTAAATTTATGGATTGGTACTGAAAACGGACTTAATAAATTTAACTGGGAAACAGAAGAATTTACAAGTTATTATAGTGATTACGAAAACCCGAAAAGCATTAGTAATAACATTATTAACGATATTTTTGAAGATGATAATGGAGATTTGTGGATCGCTACAGACGATGGATTAAATAATTTTAGTAAGGCAAATGAAACATTTACTGTTTATAATAAATTTTCATATAATAACGAAGAATTACTTACCACTTCATTTACTCAGATTATACAGGACAAAACTGGTATAATGTGGGTTGGAGCACTTCAGGGCTTATTAAAGATTAAGGATGAACAAAAGAAATTCAATAAATATAATAAGTCAAAAAGTAACGTACCTTATTTCTCAAACAACTTTGTAACTTCAATTTATAAAAAGGATCAAATTGTGTGGATAGGTACTTGGGGAACAGGTCTTTTTCTTTTTGATCCCATTAAAAAAACAAGTCTTCGGTATAATACAGGTAATAGTATTCTTGTTAACGATTATATTCATAAAATCTTTGAAGATAGAAAAGGAGATGTGTGGTTAGGTACTCAGAATGGACTGAGTTTCTTTAATAGCAAGTCTAAACGTTTCGAAGAAATTAAAAGGATTGAATTACTTAATGTTTTTAAGAATAACAGAATATTTGATATTATCGAAGACGACAAAGATAATTTATGGATTGGTTCAAAATTTGGATTACATAAGATTAATAAAGATACGATTCAGAGCTATTTCTACAATCCAAGCGACTCAAATAGTTTGGCTGCTGATTTTGTTTACGACTTATTATTTGATAAGAATAAAAATTTATGGGTTGCAACTGAGAATGGATTAAACAAGCTTGATACTGAAACAGGAGAAATTGAAACCTTTAAAAAGACAGATGATTGCAAAGCATGTTTTAGTAGTAATGAAATACTTTGTATTTATGAAGATGAAGAAAATCAGTATTTGTGGTTAGGTACAAAAGGGGGTTTAAATAGGTTTAATATAAATACTTTTGAAGTAAAAGCATACACTGAAAAAGAAGGTTTGCCAAATAATTTTGTATATGCAATTCTGCCTGGGAATAATGGAGATTTATGGGTTAGTACAAATCGTGGGCTTTCACGGTTTAGTCCTGAAAATGAATTGTTTAGTAATTTTGGAATTTCAGATGGACTTCAGGACTTTGAATTTAATCATGGAGCCTCGTTTGAATCAAAAGAAGGAGAATTGTTTTTTGGGGGAATTGCAGGTTATAATTCATTTTATCCTGATTCAATTGTTAAAAATCAAATTGTTCCAAATATTGAAATTACTTCTGTAGAAGTCTTGTTCGAAAAGATTAATAGCAAGATAGAAATAGGAGAAAACAGACAGATAGAAATACCATATAAAAATCATCTTATTACAATAGAGTTTTCAGCGCTTGATTTTTCAAATCCGGAAAAAAATAGCTATGCTTATAAGGTTAAGGGAATCGAGGATGAGTGGATAAACCTTGGTAATGGAAGAACTGCAACATTTTCAAATTTGTCACCAGGAAATTACATATTTACTGTTAAAGGATCAAATAGCAACTATATCTGGAATGAAATAGGAACAAGTCTTGAAATTACCGTTTTAACTCCTTTATGGGAAACAAAATTTGCTTATGCAGTTTACATCATTTTATTGACTGGTATTATAGTTTGGTTTTTTCAATACAGAACACGTAGTTTACGAAGGTCAAATCAGGAATTGAAAGATAAAGAACTTATTGCAAAACAGATTGCAAAACAAAAAGAAGAACTGACTGTAAAAAATAAAAGTATTACTGATAGTATTATTTATGCAAAGCGAATTCAGGAAGCTTTATTGCCATCAATGGATTTGTATAAAAGAATTTTGCCTGGATCATTTATTTTGCTTAAACCAAAGGATATCGTAAGTGGAGATTTCTATTGGATAAATGAGAAAAAGGATAAAATATTCATAGCAGTTGTTGATTGTACAGGTCATGGTGTTCCTGGAGCTTTTATGTCTATTATTGGATTTGAATTATTAAGAAAAATTACTGATGACCAAGGAATAGAAGGAGCCGATGAAATTTTACAACATTTAAATGATGGTGTAGCCGTAACTTTTGGCAAGGCTTCTGAAAATTCAAAGTTGAAAGACGGAATGGATATTGCTTTTTGTGTTATTGATAAAAAGAAAGCAGAAATTGAATATGCCGGTGCTTTTCGGCCATTATATCTTATAAGAAACAATAAAATTGAAGAAATTCGAGGAGATAGATTCTCAGTAGGATTACTTGATGAAGGAGAATCAGATCATATTACAAAAACAACTATTAAACTTCAAAAGGATGACATCTTCTATATGTTTTCTGATGGTTATGCTGATCAGTTTGGTGGACCCGATGGGAAAAAATATAAATATAGACGATTCAGACACTTATTACTTACCATACACAAATTGCCTCTTGAACAGCAACTTACATACTTTGACCGAAGTTTCGAAGACTGGAAAGGTGAACACGAACAGGTTGACGATGTGCTTATAGTTGGATTCAGACCAGAACTGGAATAATCTTATTAGTATCACGCTTATTTAATGTATATCTACATTAAATATTCTCAAACAATAATTATTTTTACTGATGTGGTTTTGGCTTTGTTAAAAAACAGAACCTAAGTATTCAATATTGGTAAAATTAAGCCAATTGCTGTTCCATCTTTTTAACTAAAGTCTCAATTTGAAATGGTTTACTAATATAATCATCCATTCCAGCAGCAAGACATTCTTCTTTATCGCCCAAGAGTGCATTGGCTGTTATTGCAATAATTGGAGTATGTGTATTTGTGCTCTTTTCAATATTTCTTATTTTCTTTGTTGTAACAATACCATTCATTATTGGCATTTGAATATCCATTAAAATAATATCATATTTTACAGAACCAAATTTATCAAGGGCTTCTTTACCATTATTTGCAATATCCACTGATTTAACCGATTTTTTAAGGCTCAGAAGCACGATCTTTTGATTTATAAGATTATCTTCAACTAATAATACATTTGAATCTTTAAGGCTAATACTTTCTCCTGTATCGATATGAGGTAAAGTACTCTCTTTCGATAAAATTCTTTCATCAGGAAACGATTCTCCTTTGCGGAATTTTAGAATAAATCTGAATTCGAAATTATCAGGTGTAATATCTATTTCTACATTACCGTTAAGCGATTCAATAATTTTATTTGCAATATTAAAATCAAGTAACTTAACAATAGCGGCAATTTTACCCTTTTTCGTTTTTTCAATATTCTGGATTTTAGTTATTTCAGAAATTTGAGTAAGGTCTTTGGTAGAAATTGCATATAAGATCTCAACAATTTCATTTGACTCACTTAATTTTTTAATGTCAATTGGGATTGGTTTTTCGCCATCTTTTGTGTTTTTCAGAATATTCTCAATCAGGTTAAGAAATACTTGCTTTATTTTTACAGGATCTCCAAATAACTGAAAATTAATATCCTTAGAAATAGTTAATGGGAAACTAATATTTTGAGAATCTTCATTAGAATATAAATTAATTGTATTCTTAATTGTTGTTTCAAGATTAAAATTCTGATTGTAATCTTTACTTTGTAGTAAGTCAACATTTGAAATTTCTGCAATGTTATTTACAACATTAACAAGATTATTTGTTGAAGCTTGAATTGTATCAATAAGATCCTTTTGTTTTTCATCTAAATTAGAATCATTAACAATATTTGTTACTACAACAAGATTATTTAAAGGAGTCCTAATTTGATGTGAAATCTTAGAAATAAACTCCTCTTTAACCTGAGTTTCGTGTTTAGCCTTTTGAATTTCAATTAGCATATCATTTCTTCGAATCTCCTGAATATTCTCATAAATGTTAAAAAAGATAAAACACACAACATATAAAAGAACAAATAAAATCTGATTCATTAATGAAAACTCTAACTCAAAACTAAAAATTAGTGGTAATAAAATTGCAATGCCAGATAATACAAAGAAAACTAAAGAAGACGGGTTACCTCTTTTTTTACCAAGTAAAAGAATTATAAAAGCAGGATAAAGAGTGTAAAAAACAATACCTTGATTATTAACTTGTCCGGAGTATAAAAGCCAAATAAGAAAAAGGGCAAGTAGAATAGAAAAAACATTAGATGAGAAAAGGTAATTGCCTTTCTTCTGGAATATAATTAAATTGATAGCTGTTATAACAAACAGACCCGCTAATACTACAAATAATATAATATTTCCAAGAATAATACTTATTAAACCGAAAATTAGAAGTAAAGTAAGTGAAGAAAAACTATAAAAATTAAATATGGTAGCTTTATGAAAATATTCATTTTTTGAATCTATCTTATCTGTACTTATGGTACATAGTTTTATTATTTTGTCTATAAAATTCATAGAAACTTAAGCTTTTAGTTAAAAGAAAATTACTTGCCTTTTGAATTACTTTTGTAAATTTACTGAAATAAACTATATAATAATCCTTTGGTTATTAAATATACAATTTTTTTGACAAATTCATTATAATCTTTGATAATTACAAGCATTTATGGCACAATTCATGGTATAATTGAAAGCAACATTATATGTTTTCAATTTAATTGTTGCTAACGGATAATATACATGGATTTTGAAAAGCTTTAAATAAGATTTACTATATTAGTTAAGAAATTTAAAATCAATTTTAAAAAGAAGCATATGAAAAAAATTATTTTAGGAATAATTATCGGAATTTCAACTCTTGCAGTAAATGCACAGGAGTATCTTCCTTCAGAAGCCGATCTAAATCAGTTTCTAAATTCTAAACTTTATGTTGTTTTAGAATCGAATCCTATTGCGGAATATAACTTTAAAATTCAGGAGGCTGTAAAAGAAACCTGGGATTTAACTGAGTATGAATTTATTTCTATTGATCAGTTCCAAGAAATGTATAATGATCCTGACAAAGCATTTTTAATGATGACACAGGTTGTTTTTCAAAATGACAGGACTAAAGTAAGGTATAATTTCTTACATATTTTTATAGGGAAACCGGGATTAGATAGCTTTGAAAATCTTCCGGATATTGCAGCAATTCCATTATCATACACTGAAGTTGATGAAGAATTTTGGGTATATAAAATGGAAGCATTAGTTCGTTTTATGCAATCACACGTGCAAAATATGAGGGATAATCCTGATATGATTAAAAAGAATATTTTTGAGTATTACAATGAATTTACAAAAGATATAAAGCAAAAAACTTTATATTTAGTTAAGGATGAGGTTGCTCCGGATATTAATACTGAAGCTAAAATCAAAAAGATTTATCCTTATAAAGTAAAATTTGTTACTCGCGAAGAAATTGAGGAAGCAATAACAAACCGCGACGAAAATATTGTATTCCTACATAAAGTAGGTCCACAAGGGACACGCTTAAGAGCACGTTGTTACAAAATTATTATAGGAGCAAAAGATGCCAATTTCTACTATTTTGATTACCATTGGGTAGAAAAAGGTAAGAACTTTGATGGAATTTTAGATAAAGACTTTAAGAAGATGAATAAAAAGAAATAACAGCATTTCAAATAAATATGAAAGGATGGCAAAAGCCATCCTTTTTTATGTTATACAACCAAACTGGGTCTTTGATTTTAGATCGCTTTAATTTTATTCTATATTTGCAGAAATTAATTTTAACAAAGAACAAAAATGGCTGCACAAAAACCATCTGTTCCAAAAGGTACGCGTGATTTTTCACCAGTTGAAATGGTGAAACGAAATTTTATTTTTGATACAATCAAAGATGTTTTCAAAAGATATGGGTATTTACCTATTGAAACTCCTTCAATGGAGAATCTTTCAACTTTGATGGGTAAATATGGTGAAGAAGGGGATAAGCTTTTATTTAAAATTTTAAATTCAGGTGATTATCTTTCAAAAGTAAAATCAAATTTAACTGAAGTAGAGTCAAGTAAATTAGCTCTTGAAATTGCAGAAAAAGGACTACGTTACGATTTAACAGTTCCTTTCGCTCGTTTTGTTGTGCAGCATTTAAGCGAAATAACATTTCCTTTTAAACGATATCAGATTCAACCTGTTTGGCGTGCCGACAGACCACAAAAGGGTCGTTATCGTGAGTTTTATCAGTGCGATGTTGATGTAATAGGTAGCAATTCGCTTTTAAATGAAGTGGAATTAATCCAAATTATTGATCAGATATTCCAAAAGTTAAACTTAGAAGTTGTAATTAAATTCAATAATAGAAAAATACTTTATGGTATTGCTGAGGTAGTTGGTGAACTGGATAAGTTTATTGATATAACAGTAGCTATTGATAAGCTTGAAAAAATCGGGATGGATAAAGTAGTTGAAGAGCTAATTTCAAGAGGAGTTTCAATTGAAGCAACTAATAAAATCAGGAGTATACTTGAAATCGACATTAACATTTTTAAATATACTGCACTTGAAGATTTTCTTGCAGGTTCTGAGATTGGCATGAAAGGAGTTAAAGAAGTTAAAACGATATTTAATTATTTTAATCAAAGTGATTTATATCCAAAATGCAAGCTGATTTTAGATTTAACATTAGCTCGTGGTTTAAACTATTATACCGGAGCAATTTTCGAAGTTCAGTCAAAAGATGTTAAGATTGGAAGCCTTTGCGGAGGTGGTCGTTACGATGATTTAACAGGAGTGTTTGGATTAAAAGATGTTTCAGGTGTTGGTATTTCATTTGGAGCCGATCGTATTTACGATGTAATGGAGCAATTGAATATTTTCCCAAAAGAAATAGTAGCTTCAACAAAAGTGATGTTTGTGAATTTTGGAGAAAATGAAGAAAAGTATTGTCTTCCTTTGCTTCAAAAATTAAGAGAAAACGGAATTAACTCTGAAATTTTTCCAGAGTCTGCTAAAATGAAAAAGCAGATGACATACGCTAATAATAAAAATATACCTTTTGTTATTTTGGTTGGAGCAAACGAAATGGAAAAAGGAGTGCTTACAGTTAAAGATATGATCAGCGGAGATCAATCTGAAATGAAGTTTGAAGAATTACTGAATAAACTTTCTATATAAATGGAATATAAAAGCCAGGATTTTATTGAAATAAGCCCAAGGCGTCCAATCTTCGTTGCTGGTGGCGATATTAGGTTTCCGTGAACCATTTGGGTAATATCTCGTTTATTTATTAATCAATTATAAAAAATATAGTATTCATAATTATTTCATTTTGATATGGAAAAAATACATTATATATCAAATGATCAATTAACGTTTGAGAAAATTGATCAGATCCTTAAAGAAGGATATAAATTATCTTTATCAGAGCAATCAAAAAATAATATTATTAAGTGCCGTGAATATCTTGATCAGAAAATGGCAAGTCACGACGAACCAATTTATGGAATTAATACAGGTTTTGGAGCGCTTTACGATAAAAAAATCTCACGTGAAGATTTAGGAAAATTACAGGAAAATCTTGTAATGTCGCATGCATGTGGAACCGGGAATGAAATATCTCAAGAATTAGTAAAGATCATGATTTTGCTAAAGATTCAGTCAGTTTCTTATGGACATTCAGGAGTTCAGTTAACAACAGTAGAACGTTTAATAGATTTTTTCAATAACGATATTCTTCCTGTAGTGTATGAATATGGTTCTTTAGGAGCTTCTGGTGATTTATCTCCTTTAGCTCATATGTGTTTGCCAATGCTTGGAATGGGTGAAGTAAATTACAAAGGAGAAAGATTATTGGGTTCTGAGTTGTTAAGTAAAATGAATTGGGAACCAATTGGATTAAGATCAAAAGAAGGATTAGCACTTTTGAACGGAACTCAGTTTATGAGTGCACATGGTGTTAACCTAACTTTAAAAGTATGGAAATTATCTCAACTTGCTGATGTTATTAGTGCGGTTTCATTAGATGCTTTCGATGGTAGAATTGAACCTTTCCATGATTCAGTTCATCAAATACGACATCATAAAGGACAAATTAAAACGGCAAGTAGAATGCGTCACTTACTGGAAGGTAGTGAGCTAATTAATCGACCTAAAGTTCATGTTCAGGATCCATATTCGTTTCGTTGTATTCCACAAGTTCATGGAGCATCAAAAGATTCAATAAACTATGTTTCATATGTTTTCAATAATGAGATTAATGCAGTAACCGATAATCCAACAATTTTTCCTGATGAAGATTTAATTATATCTGCAGGTAATTTTCATGGACAACCATTGGCATTAGCTTTAGATAATCTTTGTATTGCAATGGCTGAACTGGGGAGTATTTCAGAACGCAGAACTTATCAATTATTGGCAGGTAAACGTGGATTGCCGCATTTTTTAGTTGCAAGTCCGGGTTTAAATAGTGGATTTATGATTCCTCAATATACTGCAGCTTCAATTGTAAGTAGAAATAAACAATTGTGTACACCTGCATCAGTTGATACAATTGAATCATCGCAAGGACAAGAAGATCATGTAAGTATGGGAGCAAATGCAGCAACTAAGGCTTATCAGGTTGGACAAAATTTAGAAAGAATTTTAGCCATTGAATTATTTAATGCTGCTCAGGCATTGGAATTCCAACGTCCTGCAAAATCTTCTCCATTTATTGAGAAATTTGTGGCTGATTATCGCAAAAAAGTAAAGTTTATTGATGAAGACAAAACTATGTACGATGATATTGCACGATCTGTTGAATATTTGCAAGAAGTAGAATTAGATTTACCTACAGATTAAGTTTTACCTTAATATAATTAATGCAGAATGCGTCTCAAATTACTGAGACGCATTTTTTGTTATAAATAGTTAAAAACATAAAATTTTAGGAACTTCAAATCACTTTTACTAACTTGTGGGTTCAATTATTCAGGATATGACTTATTGGATTCTTGACTTCCTTATTAAAATTAACAGAACTTCAATGTTTTAGTTCTGAAATAATCCTTTCTTATATTTTAATTTTTAGCAAACCCTTTTATTTAATCAATAAATTTTAAACCTATTATGGATAAATTAATTATTAAAGGTAGTGGATTAACTATCGAAAATATTGTTGAAGTTGGTCGTAATGGACGAAAAGTTGAATTACACCCTGATGCTGTTAAAAGAATAAACATATGTCGTGATATGCTCGAGAAAAAAATCGTGGCAAACGAAATTATGTATGGTGTAAACACAGGTATTGGTGAATTCTCTGAAGTAGTTTTGGATGATGATCAGGTAAAAGATTTTCAAAAATATTTAGTTTATAACCACGCTGCAGGTATTGGTGATCCTGCTCCGATAGAATATGTTCGTGGAGCAATGGTAGGACGTATCAATGTTCATGCTCATGGGAATTCAGGTTGTCGTCTTGTAATTACACAAACTCTTGTTGATATGCTTAATAAAGGAGTAACTCCTTTTGTATGTCAAAAAGGATCTGTTGGTGCAAGTGGTGATTTAGCTCCAATGTCGCAAATTGCTTTATTATTAATGGGCGAAGGTCAGGCATATTATAATGGAGAGCTATTGGATGGCAAAGAAGCAATGGATAAAGCAGGAATACCTATTCCAGGATTAGAAGCCCGTGATGGATTAGCAACTATTAATGGATCAAATGTTTTAACTGCAATGAGTGCTATATTTTTAGTTGATGCAAATAATTTTTTAAAGCAGGCTGAAATTGCTGCTTCAATGTCGTTAGAAGCATTAAAAGCGAATATGAAGCCTTATACATCAAGATTGCATGAAGTGCGTGGTTTTCAAGGTGCTATTCGAAGTGCAAATGCAATTAATAAAATGGTTGCAGGTGGCGATTTAAAAGAAGGTAAGGTAAAATGTAAAGTTCAGGATGCTTATTCAATGCGTTCTACACCTCAAGTTATTGGTGCTGCACGTGATTCAATGCGTTGGGCTCGTTCTCAGGTTGAAATTGAATTGAACGGAGTAGGAGATAACCCAATTTTCTTCCCTGAAGAAAACATGCAATTATCAGGAGCAAACTTCCAGGGATCTCCGGTTTCTTTGCCAATGGATATGGCAGGAGCTGCTATTACAATGGTTTGTGTTATGTCGGAACGTAGAATGAATAGATTAAACCACCCAGCGTTAAGTGTTGGTTTACCGGCATTCTTAACAAAAGGAGCAGGTATGTTTTCAGGCTTAATGTTAAGTCAGTATACTGCCGATATGCAAATTGTTGAGCAAAGAATTCTTTCTGCGCCTGCATCAATTCAATCTATTCCTGCTGCAGCTGATCAAGAAGATTTCGTATCAATGGGTATGAATACAGCTATCAAGAATTTCCAAATAATGGATAATGCTTATGGAATACTTGGAATTGAAATTATGGCTGCTGCTCAGGCATTAGATTTTCGTGAGTATGGTTTTGGAAAAGGTGTTACCAAAGCAAAAGAAGTTGTTCGTAAGTATGTTGATTTCTTAGAAATTGATCGACCATTATATCCTGATCATACAGCTATGAAAGAATTGGTTAAGTCTTGTGAGATATTAAACGAAGTTGAAAAAGTAGTTGGTTGTTTAGATTCTAAAGAACTGAATACAGTTGAAAGTTTGAATTAGTGTTGATAGTTTATATAAATAAAAAAGCTCCGAATTTCGGAGCTTTTTTATTTATTCTTTATCATCTTTGCCACTTTCACGAATTTTCTTCAACAAGTAAGTTTTAAACTCGTAATCAGCAAGGTAAATTTTCATTACTTTTTCTATGGGCAATACCTTTTTGAATTTTATATGATATTCATCTAACAATTCTGCCAATTCCATTTCGTAACGAATGTATCGATCTGCATATTGCACCATTTCATCGTTATTCATATTTTCACTATGATCAGCAAAATAGGTCATTTTATCTTTGCGGTCGGCAATGATCTTATTTTTTTTAGCCCAGTAATCATTATAAACAGGCCAGAATACCTGAGCTTCTTCAGGTGTTAAACCCATTTTGTCGGTGAAAAATGCAATCTTTTGTGATTTAATCTCTTGCTCTTTATCCGATTTGCTTTCTTGTGCCTGAGCCGAAAAGGTTATCGTAAAAGTTATAAATAATAATATGATGTATTTAATAATTTTCATACCAAAATGATTTTTATAGTTCGTCAATTAAAGTTCCGTAATCTATGTCTTCATCAACTAAATAATGAATATAATGGTCTGTTTCTTCTTTTTTCTTCTTATCAATTTCTTTTTCATCGTTCAAAAGAACATCAATAAAGTGTTGTTCAGAATATTCGGAAGCATCAACTTCAATTATTCTTGTATATAAATCAGAGTCAATTACTGAATCAGTTTTATTCGTAAGTACAACATTTACAGTAGTTATTGCTATTACAGCAAATGCTACTATCATAAAACCCAATGCAAATTGAGGCTTTATAAGCTGAAAGAGTCGTACGAACCAATAATGTTCAGTATTTTCAGAAGCGATTCTTTCCTGCATTTTTTGCGGAAATGAATCGAAATATCCTTCCGGTACTGAAAACGGATTCTTATTATTTCCCTTCAATTCTTTATTCAATTTTCCCATTTTTAGATTCCCCTTTTATTTCCCCTGTCTGTTTGACATTCTAATATTTTAATAGTTTAATCTTCTTTAAAATATTTTTCTATTTTCTTTACTGCATGATGGTACGAAGCTTTCAGTGCTCCAACCGATGTGCTAAGCACTTTAGCCATGTCATCATACTTCATTTCTTCAAAATATTTCAGATTAAAAACAATGCGTTGCTTTTCTGGCAAATCAAGAATAGCCTTCTGAAGATTACGTTGTATTTCATCCCCATTAAAATACAAGTCACTTTCAAGTGTTTCTTTTAGTTGATTTTCGTAATCAACAATTGGCAATAAATATTTTGTTTTTTGTTGTTTTAAAAAAGTAAGCGATTCATTTGTTGCAATCCTATATAACCAAGTATATAATTTAGAGTCTTCTCGAAATCCATCTAAACCTTTCCAGACTTTTATGAAAGTATTTTGCAGAATATCATCAGTATCGTCGTGTCGAACCACAATTTTACGAATATGCCAATACAATTTTTCCTGATATTTTCTAACAATCAGGTTAAAAGCATAATTACGTTTTTCTGTTTCTTTAAAGAGATCTAATAACTCTTTGTCACTGTATTCTGACATATGTCGGTAAAGAGAAAATTGTGTTTCTGTAAATTGATTGCAAAGATAGTTTTATTTTCTTTTAAGTACCTGTTCTACAGCAGAAACTATATCTTTAGTATCGATACCATATTTTGCAAGTAAATCTTCAGGTTTCCCACTTTCACCAAATTTATCGTCAACAGCAACCATCTCAATAGGAGTTGGTAGTTTTCGGCTTAATAATTGAGCTATTGAGTCACCTAATCCACCATTCATCATATGTTCTTCGGCTGTAACAACAGCCTTTGTTTTTGATGCTGATTTTAAAATAGCATCTGCATCTAAAGGTTTAATAGTATGAATATTAATTATTTCAGATGATATTCCTTTTTGTTCCAGGATTTCTGCAGCTTCAATTGCTTTCCAAACCAAATGACCAGTAGCAAAAATACTTACATCTGACCCTTCGTTAAGTAATAAAGCTTTTCCTATTTCAAATTTTTGATCTGCTGGTGTAAAATTTGGAACTTTTGGGCGTCCAAATCTTAAATAAACAGGACCTTCATGTTCAGCAATTGCTATTGTAGCAGCTTTAGTTTGATTGAAATCACAAGGATTAATAACAGCCATTTCGGGAAGCATTTTCATTAACCCGATATCTTCCATCATCTGGTGTGTAGCTCCGTCTTCTCCAAGTGTTAATCCAGCATGTGAAGCACAGATTTTAACGTTCTTCTCTGAATATGCTACAGATTGTCTTATTTGATCATAAACTCTTCCTGTTGCAAAATTTGCAAAAGTACCTGCAAATGGAATTTTACCACCAATAGTTAAACCGGCAGCTGTACCTATCATGTTGGCCTCTGAAATTCCACACTGAATAAATCTATCAGGAAACTCATCTGCAAACTGATTCATTTTTAATGAGCCTGTAAGATCAGCACATAGAGCTACTACATTTTCATTTGTTTTTCCTAACTCATAAAGTCCTGCTCCAAATCCTGAACGGGTATCCTTTTTATCTTTGTAATCAAACTTTTTCATATTTCTTTTAATAAAGTATTATTTTTTTCGAAGATCCTGATACTATTGTGAATCTCTTGTTAACAGTATAGATTGCTTGTTTATTATTTTTAGGTCGATATACAGCTCTATAATTCCCTGGCTGCATAATAATATTTTGTTGTGTTTTTCTCTGATCAAGATTATAAATCCAGATTAAAGTATCTGCCGTTTCAGCATATATACTTCCAAACCCACTTGCAGGCATTGAGAAATTTGCAATACCAGGACGTGGAATCTCAATATTTGTAGTTGTGTTTTGTTCAACTAAAACGTCATTAACGTATACTCTTGGAATTGTTAAGATTTCAAGATTATATTTTCCTTTAAGATATTTTTCTTTTGTACCGTTTCGCTGTAGGTTTAATGTTTCTGTTTTTCCTTTTTGCCTCACTATAATATCCAAATCCCTATACTTAGTGCTCCCATTGCAGGAAATATTGATATATCCTTGGGGAGTTTTAACTCCAACCATGTTATGAGTTCCTTCGGAAAGTGAAATGTTACTTTTTCTAACAGCAGGTAAGGTATGAACTACTAAATCGTATGTAATTAACGGATCAATTATTAATGTATCAGGATTGCCCATATAATTAATTGTATGAACAAAATTATATTTAACTTTTCCTGAAACATGATCAAAAAAAGTCATATTAACGTTTGTTTCGGTTGGTTTGCCTTTTGTGTCGAGCAAATTAACCTGCATTGTTGTAGAGTTTAACGCTCGTGAAATAACAACACCTAAAACCTCTTGAAATTTTTTCTCATTAGGAGTATTATAGAAATGACCTACACATTCGAAAGTTTTCTCAAAATTGGTGTCAATTCCAATTCCAATTACAAAGGGTTTAAGAACAATTCCTTTTTTTTGTAAGTTCAAAGATGCCTGACACGGATCACCATCACAAGCTTCAATACCATCTGTTATGAGAATGATAATGTTCCTGCAATTATCACATTCGGGAAAATCATTAGCTGCTTTCTCAAGTGAATTTGCAATTGGTGTTGTTCCTCTTGGGATAAGGTGTCTGAGTTTTTGTCTTATTTGTCCTGCATTTCCAGCTTTAAAAGGAACTTCAAGCTTTGTGTCATTGCAGTCCTGAGGTGGAACCGGACTCTGATGACCATATACTCTGAGTGCCATTTGAATATTATCCATCTGCTCCAGACTATCGATCATTTGAATCAGATAATTTCGGGCAATACTAATTTTTCTCCCACTTTCCCATGTACCATACATGCTTTGTGATGCATCGAATACAAAAAGTATTCTGGTTACAGGAGGTTTAGATTCCGTTTTCTGTGCTTTAATCGAAAAGTTAAACAGAAAAAGAAGGAGGAATATATATACTAAATGTTTTTTCAATTTCAGGTTTTAGTAATGATAAAAAAGATTTATTTCTAAGCGTTTAATCGTTCATTGATTTTCTTCGCTCGTAATCTTCCTTCTTGATATGTCCAAGAATCATTAATTCCGCGCTTGCATAATTTGTTGCAAGCGGAATATTGTACATGTTACAAGCTTCCAGTAATTTCTGAATATCTTCATGATGACCTTGCTTAATTAATGGGTCTCTTAAGAAGATAACAATATCAACTTCTTTACGTTTTACTCTATCCGTAATTTCGAGGTATCCACCGGCAGTTCCCGGACTTAAATGTTCAACCTTTATTCCCTGAGCCTCTACGTATTCTGCAGTTCTTCCGGTTGCAATAAGGTTAACTCCGAAAATCCATTCTTTTCGGTCTTCTAAAAATTGAACCATCTCAGGTTTCTTTACATCATGTGCAATAATTACAATATTCTTCATAACCTAAATTTTTGTTTGTTCAACTTTGTATTTTTAAAAATCTCCAATAGTTTCTTCTAATTGAGAAAGTGCATCTTTTAATTGTTCATCGTTTGGTGCTACACCATGCCATTTATGTGAACCCATCATAAAATCAACACCCATTCCCATTTCAGTTTTCATTAAAATAATTATAGGCATGCCTTTACCGGTAAGAGTTTTGGCTTGGTTGATAGTTTTAATAACATCATCCATGTCATTGCCATTCATTTCTAAAACCTGCCAGCCAAAGCTTTCCCATTTAGCTCTTAAATTTCCAAGGGAAATAATATCATTAACAGGTCCGTCAATTTGTTGTCCGTTATAATCAACAGTGGCAATTAAATTGTCTATTTTATGTTGTGCTGCAAACATTGCTGCTTCCCAAATTTGACCTTCCTGTAATTCACCGTCACCATGCAATGTAAATACCAACCCGGAATCTCTATTTAATTTTTTAGTAATTGCAGATCCACAAGCAACAGATAATCCTTGTCCAAGAGAACCCGATGCAATACGTACTCCAGGTAAGCCTTCTTTTGTTGTTGGATGTCCTTGTAATCGAGAATCTAATGTTCTGAATGTGGCAAGTTCTTCTGGTTTAAAATATCCTGAACGTGCTAAAACACTATACCATAATGCAGAAAGGTGACCATTTGATAGAAAAAATAAATCTTGATCTTTTCCATCCATATCAAAATTTGGATCATGTTTCATAAGCTCAAAATAAAGTGCTGTAACAAAATCTGTACAACCCAATGAACCTCCCGGATGACCCGAGTTTTGAGCATGAACCATTCTTACTATATCTCTTCGCACCTGTGATGCTGTACTTTTCAACTTGTTAATATCTGACATCTTTTTGAAAATATATTAAATAATTAATTTCTTTTAATTAACGAAACGAAGCTGTAAAAATACAGTTTTTCATTATATTATACGGAATATGTTTTTAATTTATTATCAACATATTTCAAATAAATTTAAGCAAATCTTTTTTTATGAAAAAGCTCTTTTTAAAATGCTGAAAAAGTGTAATTTTGAGCCTCGGATTTGAATGTAATTAATATAAAGATATTATGAGTTTACTGTGCGGTATTATTGGGATAACAAATGTTGGTAAATCAACACTTTTTAATTGTATGTCGAATACAAAAGTTGAAACTACAAATTTTGCTTTTAGTTCGAATAAATCAAATCTTGGTGTGATTAATGTTCCTGATAACAGATTGTTAGAGTTAGAAAAATTACAGCCTACCGAAAAGCTTATTACGGCAACTGTAGAAATTGTTGATATACCGGGTTTAACAAAAGGCGCTAATCAGGGTGAAGGTGTTGGAAATAAGTTCTTAGGAGATATAAGAAATACCGATGCATTAATTCATGTACTAAGATGTTTTGACGATGAGAATCTTCCTCATATTGATGGTTCTGTTGATCCTGTAAGAGATATTGAAACTATAGATTTAGAATTACAGGTACAGGATTTGGAATCGGTGGAAAAGAAGATTATTCGCTTAGGAAAACTTGTAAAGATTGGTGATAAAGATGCAAAACATGGTGTCGAAGTGTTAGAAGGAATGAAAGAGCATTTGGAATCAATGCAAAATGCTCGCGATTATAAAATTTCAGATTCAGATAAAAAATATCTTGACGATATATTTCTTTTAACTGCAAAGCCGGTTATATATGTGTGCAATGTTGATGATGATGCTGCTATTCCAGGAAATGATTATGTAGAAAAAGTAAAAGAGTTTTTAAAGGATCAGAAAACTGAAATATTAGTAATTGCAGGAAAGTTAGAGGCTGAAATAGCAGATTTAGAAGATGTTGAGGATAGAAAAGAATTTTTGAGTGATGCAGGTTTAGCTGAGCCTGGTGTTAATAAATTAATTCGTGGTGCATACTCTCTTTTAAACTTAATGTCATTTTTCACTGTTGGTCCAAAAGAGATAAGAGCATGGACAATTAAAAAAGGAATGAGTGCTCCGCAAGCTTCAGGGGCAATTCATAGTGATTTAGAGAGAGGTTTTATTCGTGCTGAGGTTATGAAATTCAATGATTTTATTGAAATTGGTTCTGAGGTGAAAGTAAAGGAGGCTGGAAAATTCCACGTAGAAGGAAAGAATTATATTGTTGAGGATGGAGATATACTGAATATTAGATTTAATGTATAATTACTATGATTTTTAAAAAGTTCTTCATTCAATTATTTTTACTTTTTACTCTACTAATATTATTTACTACAGGATTAAAATCACAAAATCAGTTAGTAAAACCGCCAAAACTTGTTGTTGGAATTGTTATTGAAGAAATGCGTTACGAAATGCTACTTCGATATTGGGATTCGTTTGGTGAAAGCGGCTTTAAAAAAATTATTGATAGTGGTGCTTTTTGTACACAGGTTCATCATAATTATTTAATAACAGAAAACGCTGTTGGGCAGGCAGGAATTGTTACAGGAACATATCCTTCATATCATGGAATAATTGCAAATCAGTGGTACGATAAGCTTAAGGATGTAATTGTTGAAAGTGCTGATGAAACCGGATTTGAAATGATTGAAGGTAGATTATCTTCTGGCACTTATACTCCAAAAAAATTGTTGGCTTCTACAATAGGGGATGAGATAAAATTAGCTACAAACGATAGTTCAAAAGTTATTTCTATTTCAATGAATCCTATTTCTTCAGTTATTTCTGGAGGAAGACTTGCTGATTATGCATTTTGGATGAATGAAAAAGACGGAGGTTGGATTTCTGGAGGTTATTATACAGATTCTTTACCTGATTGGGTTGGAGAGTTTAATCTGAAAGGATTTCAAGATGTTTATATGAGAAAGAATTGGGCAAGTATGCATTCTCTTTCGAATAATTACAAAAACAGCTTACCTGATGATAGCGATTTTGAAATTGGTTTTAGAAACTACAGATATACATTCCCTTATGATTTGTCATACTTGAAGAGACGTTCAGGAAATTATAAGTATTTAAAATTTACACCTTTCGGAAATACATACACAAAAGATTTTGCAATAACTTCAATAATTAATGAGGAACTTGGAAAAGATGAATTTACTGATTTTCTTAATATAAGTTTTTCTGCCTCTAACTATAGTGGAGAATTGTTTGGTCCGAGGTCTGTTGAAATTGAAGATGTTTTTTTACGTTTAGATAAAGACTTAGAACATTTAATAAGCTTTCTTGATAATGAGATAGGAATTGAAAATGTACTGATTTATATTACTTCCGACAGAGGAGTATCCGATGTTCCAGAATATCTTGAATATAAAAAACAAAATGCAGGTGTTTTTGATGGTGAAAAGGCAGTCACATTGTTAAATAGTTATTTAAGTGTTCTTTATCAGGATGGTGAATGGATTAAATCATATTATTCCAGACAGATTTATTTTAATCAGAGTTTGATTGATCAGACAGGAGTTGATTTAGAAGAATTGCAGAAAAAAGTAGCAAACTTTATGGTTCAATTTTCAGGAGTTGCAAACGCTCTTCCAGCAACTATTATTAATTCAACTAATTTCGAATCAGGCATTAATAACAAGATTCAAAATAGCTTTCATCAGAAAAGGTCGGGTGATGTTATTATTAATTTGGAGCCTGGATGGATTGAGAAAAATGGATATGTGACAAAATCAGGTTCAGGATATAATTACGACACGCACGTTCCTTTAATTTGGTACGGTTGGGAAATAGCAAATAAAAGAATTGATGCGCCAATTGAAATTATAGATATCGCGCCAACAATTGCTTGGATTCTTAAAATTACTTCGCCTAACGCTTCAATAGGTAATCCAATTTATAATATAATTACAGAATAGATTCAAAAAGCTTGTATTTCAACAGATTTAACGACTTTATACTTGCTATAATAAATCCGATTATAAGATTTTATGCAATAAAAAAGCATCAGTGTATCTGATGCTTTCTATATTTTATGAAAGGTTTATTAGATTTTAGCACACATTAAAAGCCTGCTGTTCCTGCTTAAAGTAATTGCTTTTTCACTTATTAAGCAAGGAGCCTCAATGTTTTCATCATTTGATTTTATTGCTTTTCCTGTTATAAGTATCGCAACCTTATCTTCAAGATCAATATTACGTACTTTTTTTGCAAGAACTAATTCGCCTTTTGAAAGCCATTTTTGTAATTCGATATGTTGCATTTTATTATATGGCTCAAATTCTCTAATCACATTTTCGGCAAGACGTGGTGCAGCAATTTCCCAAAGCTTGTCTTCGAGGGTTTTATTATCTTGGATAACTTGTTGCATACTTACAGATGTAAGTCTTAAAACAGTAACTGGTGATTCGGCTGTTACCGTAGCAGTTCTTGGAACATTAGTTAATACAGCTATTTCTCCAATTACGCTGCCCTTACCTAATATATCAATCAACTTTTTGTTAATAGTTATCTTAACAGAACCACGGGCAATAACATATAATCCATCAACCTGACCATGTTCTTTAATTATTTTCTCACCAACTGCATAATTTCTGTGTTGGAACAAGCTTACTATCTTGTTGAATATAGGCTTGTCAAGTTCTCCTAACCACGAAATGTCTTGCAGTAGTTTTGCCTTCTCAGGAGGTATGATTTCAGGTGGTGAGTCAACCAGCTTTTTCATTCTCTCTTCAATACTTTCAATCATTTTATGAGCTTCATCAGAACCTATTTGTCCTTTCTTCTGTAATCGCTCAACAATCTTAAGCTCATTATTTAAATTAGATCTAATTGCCTGACGTGTAGCAATTGAATTATAAATTTCAGGAAAGGTGTTTTTCAGATTTCTTAAGAACGTTAATCCATGAATCCTATTTTCATTAATCTCACTTTCAATAGTTGAAATATCCTGATCAATAGTTAATTCTTCTGAATCTGAACTAATAGCCATGCTTTCAGCTAATTTTAATGTTGCATACTGAGCTTCAACAAAACCACGTGCAGCATCGTAACTATTTGCTAATTGTTCGAAGAAAAAGCGTTGTGAAATTTTACTTAAAATTGGAACTGATTGCAGTTTATTAAGAAACTTAGGCGTTTGCCATAATTGCTCTAAATCTTTTCTTTCAGATAATGGAATTTTTCCGTCAGAATCAATGATTTCGTTAATGGCATCAGTTAAATTTCTAACTGCAATAGGACCAAGCAATCCCTCTTTAAATTGATTCCAATAGCTACTTTTTTCTTTCTCCAGAACTCTTCTACGTGTTTCGTAAAGATTAGAATGCTTGCCTTCATCAAGTACTACGTCAATATTCTCAGGTTCCTCTGGTAAATATTTTTTTACACTTTCCCAGTTTGCACGCCCCAGAAATCTATCTGATTTTAGTTTCTCCATAGAGTTTTCTGAAGTACTTCTTAAGTATCCTTTTGCGTTTAAAATCATTTTTTGTTTAGCAGGAGGAATGTCTGTTAAACCCAGATAGCTTAGTAAGATTTTTATTGTAGTTGCATTAATAAGCAGAGTAAGTGTTACAATACCTGCTGTGTAAAATAAGAACTGATCTCTGATTGTCCCATCAATTTTTGATTCGCCGGCTACAATAAGTGCTAATGCTAATCCAATTGCTCCTCGTAATGCTCCCCACCAAAGTACATATGCATTTTTCTTTGAAAGTCCATAACCAGCTTTTTTCATCAAAGGGAAGAATAATGCAATTACAATCGCTCTTACAATGTGAATTCCTATATAAAGTATAATAAGAATTAAAAAGTCTTTTCCTGTAAAAACAATATTGTTTGCAATTACAACTCCTACTATTAAGAAAATCAATGTATTGGCGATAAAAGCAAAGAGTTCCCAAAACTCATGCAAGAAATGTTCTACTTCCGGACTAATTCTTGTTTTTCCTGTACTTGCCATTAATAATCCAAGAGCTACAAGACCTAAAACGCCTGAAACATGTAAAAAATGTTCAGCTATAAAAAATGTCATATAAGCAGCTGCAACAATCACTGTAATTTCAACAAGAGCATCATTGAAAACTTTTTTTACCCAGGCAATTATTATGTATCCAATTATTAATCCAACTGCAATTCCTCCAATAGATACTCTTAAAAATTCTACAATCGGTGATGTTTCAGAACCAACTCCGGTTATTCCTGCTAATAATACCATAAAAATAACAATTGCAGTTCCGTCGTTTAGCATAGATTCACCCTCAATTAGAGTCCCCAGTTTCTTACTTGCACCTACTTCTTTTAATATAGAAACAACAGCTACAGGGTCTGTGGCACTGATTACAGCGCCAAATAGAAGAGCCATTGACCAAGTCCAGATAGAAAATCCAACACCCATAACTTTTAATAAAATAACTAAAGAAGCGGTTAGTACCAGAGCAACTATTATTCCCGGAACTGCTAAAATAAAAGCATTAGCAAATGATTTCTTAAAAGTGTGAACATCCATTGCAAAAGAAGCTTCAAATATCAATGTTGGTAAGAAAATATAAAGTATTAAATGAGGATCAATTTTTCCGGCCCAATTTACAGCTTCACTAAAAAAACTGGCATCTAAATGCAATCCTATAATATTCCATTCTCCAAAATATCCTAATCGTGTTAATGCTCCTAATCCTAATCCAATAAGCAGAAGTGAAACGGTGAATGGTAAAGGGCTTTTCTTTAACCAGTGTCTGGTTCCTGCACCAATTACTAAAGCAATAATTAGAAAAAACAGTGGGCTCATATTTCCTTTATGAGCAGACTCTTCACCATGTGCATTTTCTTCATGAACTGTCTCTGCATGATCTTTGTGGACTGTTCCTGAATTCTCTTCATGAACTGCTTCTGCATGATCTTCATGCGAGTCTTGTTGAACAGTAGTTACATGTTCGTCTTTTTCGTGTTCCTGAGCAAGAACATTCGATTGAAAGCTTAAGAAGAAAGTAATAATAAGCAAAATTGAAAAAAGACGCGTTAATCTTATTGTTAATTTTTGTGTCATGATTATGGATTAAAAAATTCAAAACCTAAGATACAAAAAAATATGATAATAAGATTAAAAAAGCTAATCCCTTGAAAATGTAAAGTACTTCGATTGTTAATTTCTTTGGTGAATCCTAAATTAAAAAAGAAGTGTTTGTAGGGATTAGCTATTAAAGGTATTGGTAACCTCAATTTTAAATATTTTTATTCAACTTTTACATGACCCCAGTTCTCACCACTGCGAATTCTGTTAAGTTGAGTATGAGTAATGCCAAATTCTTTAGCAAGTTTGTAGAGTTTATTTTTACCTCGTTTTAATTTTTTCTTTAATCTAATTACATCGGTTTCGGAAAGCTTGGAGTAATTTATTGCACCACGTTTGTAATTAGGGTTAATTTTCTGATGAGCATACATTGTTTCTTTTGTAACCCATTTTAAATTATCAACATGATTGTTTGTTTTATCAAAATCTAAATGAATTACGTATTGTTGCAAATCATCATCTTTAGGAATAAAACTTTCTGCAACAAGTTTATGAATATACTTAGTAGTGCGTTTCCCGCTTTGCAGTTTAATATTTAAAATCTTATAACCCTTTAGAGATGAGCCTTTAATAATTAATCCGTCTTCTTTATTAACTTTATAACTCTTTATTCTGCCATAATTGGAAATTTCATATATTTCATTGCTTGCCATTTCTTGCATTATCAATGGTTTCCACTCTTCCCTTATTAATTCCTGATGAATAATATTTATATTTCCAGTATTCATTTTAAAACTTCAAAATTATTTATAATGCAATATTTTAGACGTTTTAATTTAAACAGGGTTTAATCGGAATTATTGTAATTGAGAAAATATTTGACTTATATTTTACAAGCATTTACTAAGTCTGGGAGGTTCGAAGGGTTTTCTTCAACAGCAGAACCAACTACAATGATATCTGCACCGGCTTCTATTGCCTGTTTTATATCAGAAGTGTTTTTTAATCCACCGCCCACAATCAAAGGAATTGAAATATTTTTTTTGACTCCTTCAATAATTTGAGTGCTTGGTTTTTTTAATGCTCCACTGCCAGCTTCAAGATAAATATATTGTAAACCAAGCATTTCTCCAGCCATAGCTGTAGATATAGCAATATCTGCTTTGTCAGAAGGAATTGGTTTGGTATTACTCATATATTCCACTGATGTTATTTTTCCTCCATCAACCAGCATATATCCTGTTGGTAGGATTTCGAGATTGCTATTTTTTAATGATGAAGCCGCTATTACATGATTCCCAATGAGTAGATCAGGGTTTCGACCAGAAATTAACGACAGTAACATTATACCATCAGCTTTATCAGTAATTTGTAAAATATTACCAGGGAAAAGAATGACAGGAATGTTAGTGTTTTTTTTAATTAGCTTAATTGAATGCTCAATTGAATTATGCAATATGCTTCCTCCAACCAGAATCAAATCAACCTTTGAATCATCAGCAAGCTTTGTCGTTTTTATTAGCGATTGGTCATTATGATGATCAGGATCAATAAGTAAGGCAAATGTTTTTTTGCCTTGACTTATTTGTTGAATTATAAATTGAGCGATCATAAATAAAAGTTATTGCATAAAACTGTTTTTGAAAAGGAATTATTTATAACACCATACTATGGAGTAGTTTTTAAGTGTAAAATAGTTCAAAGTAAATTTTTCATTCATGTAGCTGTTGTTTACAGCACCAATCATTAATCCTTCTTCTTTAGGTTTAAAGGAATCAATATTTAGATTTGTTACAAAATTAATATCTACTTTATCACAAATTTTATAGAGAGCTTCTTTGGCACACCAATGCAAGTATAAATGATATAACTCCTGATCTTTTTCAATATTTTCTAATTCTTCGGGTCTTAAAAACTTATTAGCAATTCGCAAAATTTTTGTTGTCATAAATTCAAGATCAAGACCAACTCTTTTCTTTTTGCTCATTAATATTGCAGTAAGATTTTTAGAATGAGAAATGCTGATATTGAATAAATTGTTATGCAGGTATGGTTTTCGTTCAGGGCCATAAACTATTTTTGATTCTCTGCCAAGCATTGTTTTAAGAAGAGTTCTTACGCTAAGCCATTCGAGTTTTCTCTGATGATTTCTGAAACTTTCAACGGTACTAATATCATTTTCGTCAAGTGTAAGAGATCCCCGAAGAGTATCGTAATCCTCGGTAATTTCCCAAATTCCAAATTCTACATCATCATTAAAATGCTCTCTGAATATCAATCCCATAACTTGTTAGATTACTTCCACTCAAGTGATTCCATTAACACAATAATATCTTCTTTAACAAAGTTAATAACCGGAGCCAGCGAGTCTTTATCCGGTTTGCAATTAAAATATAATGCCCCGCGAAGATAATGATTAATGCTGTCAGTTAAAAAGAATTGTACTGATGAAGCTGCATTACCTTCTATTTCATATAGAATTCCATAAACATTCTTTTCAGGTCTTAAAAATACTTTTTCGTTAATTGCATCAGCTTTAACAGTGTGCTTATATGCAAGTTTCCTGGTGTCATTAATAATATTATCAAGATTTCCTTCAATCTTCATATAGCTAATATGTATTTTTCCTCCCAAATCAGGATACTCAATATTAATCCAGTATTTTTTTGTTTCATTTTGAATAATTGAAGCACTAACTGGATATTTAAAGGAATATGGGTAATCTTTAGCTAAGTTTTTATATTTCTTTTCTGGCAGGTCAATCCTGAAAAAGCCCCTTGGTTTAGGTGTATATTTTTTTTTGCATCCTGTTGAAAAAAATAGGACACTTAATGCAATCACACTAATGTATGTTAATATTCTGGTTTTATGCATTTACTGATTATTCGTTGATTACAACTTTTATTTGTTTAATGCGCCGTTTATCAACAGATTCAATGGTAAAGGTAAGATTTTTAAAGTCAATTTTTTTGTTTTTAGCAGGTATTTCACCGGTAAGTTCAAGTATAATTCCTGCAATTGTATCAGCATCACCTTTTACATCATCAAACAAATCATGTTCGATATCTACAATTTTTAAAAAGTCGTTTAGTAAGGTTTTTCCTTCAAAAATATAAGTGTTATCGTTTACCTGAGAAAAGATAATTTCATCTTCGTCAGACTCATCAGTAATTTCTCCTACAATTTCTTCCAGAACATCTTCTAATGTTACTATTCCACTTGTTCCTCCGTATTCATCAATAACAATTGCCATATGAATTTTATTAGCCTGAAACTCCTGAAGTAAATCATTAATTTTCTTATTTTCAGGAACAAAGTAAGGTGGTCTTAATAAGGACTGCCAATCGAAATCATTGCCTTTATTAAAATGAGGAAGCAAATCTTTAATAAAAAGGATTCCTTTAATATTATCGAATGTTTCAGTATATACCGGAATCCTGGAATGTCCAGATTCAATAATTAATGTAAGTAAATCCTTAAATTTAGTTTTAATATCAACTGCAAAAACATCTACACGAGATTTCATGATCTCTTTTACATCAATATTCCCAAACTTAACTATTCCTTTAAGGATATTTTCATTATCAGTAATTTGATGAGTTGTAAGATTCAGGGCTTGAGAAAGATCATCAATAGTTATATTTTGCTTAATGTTTGCCAGTTTCTTGCCAATTATTTTGGTAGCATTAATCATGAACAAACTAAACGGGTGAAAGATCTTGTCAAATATTATAATAAGTATAGCTGTTTTTCTTACGAACTTTTCAGCCTTGCTTTTTGCATAAAACTTAGGGAGGATTTCACCAAACAGTATTAGGATGAAAGCGATAACTGCTATTTGAATAATAAAGCCAATGGTAGGGAGTGTTGTGAAATCAAATAATCTATTAAGTAAAATCCCCATAAATATTATAAAGCAAATATTAAAAAACCCATTTGCAACAGTAATTGTCGCCAGAAATTTTCTTGGATTTTTAAGATGCCTTATAATTAGTCGGCTTCGAATGTCAGCTTGTTTTTCAATTTCTTTCAGTCCATCTGATTTTAAACTAAAATATGCAGTTTCAGCACCAGTCAGTAGTGCTGATATCAGAAGTAGAATGAAAGAAATAATTATACTGACTATTGTAAATAAATCGATTGTTTGGATTACAATATTCACATTAGTAATAAGTGCTAACGGGAATGGTTCTGCAGTTTCCAATGTAAATGGTTTAGGTTTAAGTTAATTAAAATGGTAAGTCATCCTCTTCAGCAGGCATGTTATCAATATCAACCGCCGATGTACTTTCCGGTGTAGATGCAGCAGCATCTACACTACTTTGCTTAGATCCAAGCATTTGCATTACGTCTGCAATAATTTCTGTTGTATATCTCTTATTACCATCTTTATCATCCCATGAACGAGTTCTGATTTTTCCTTCAATGTATAAAGGATTTCCCTTTTTTACATATTTCTCAGCAACTTCTGCCAAACCTCTCCAAAGTACAACATTATGCCATTCAGTATTTGTAACCTTCTGACCTTCTTTGTTTTTGTATGTTTCACTTGTTGCAAGCGGAAATGTTGTTACTGCTACGCCACTGTCCAAATGTCTTACTTCAGGATCTTTCCCTACGTTTCCAACTAAAATAACTTTATTAATTCCCATTTTAAATTTTCTTTTTTTTGAGTGAATAAAATTGGTTAATTATTGTAAAGGTATAAATTTAAAAAAAAACTGACAAAGATTAAAAATTATTTATCTAACAGATTAAAATATTTCCGTAAAAGCACCGGTATACTATATTCTGAAAGTTTCTCAACAGGGACTTTAATATACTCATTTAGAATAGTATTGCTAAGATTGTCTATTCTAATTCGATAAAACCGAGAATATATTTTTTGATGAGATAATATATGTTTAATATCTATATAATCAGGTTCAATTGTCGGTGTTAAATTACTGAACATTTCTTCGATTTTCTTATTTTTAATTAAATCCGTTAATGATAATAACTCACCTGTTTCAATCAATGGAATCTGATAGAGTAATTTCCAAATATCATTTTTTGTTCTTTTTTCAATAAACGTTTCATTACCATATATAATGTATAGGTAATTGAAATACCTGATTGTTTGTTTTATTTTTTGTTTTTTAGCGGGCAAACTACTTATAAGATCATGCTTATAAGCAAAGCACACAGAAATTAAGGGGCAACTGCTACAATCAGGATTTAAAGGAGTGCATTGTAAAGACCCAAACTCCATTATAGCCTGATTTAAAATTCCAGGATTTGTATTTCCCATTAATTCTTTTGCATTATTCTTAAAAATATCTTTTCCGGTTTTTGTTTGTGTTGATTCTGATATTCCGAATAAACGGGCAAGTACTCTAAAAACATTCCCATCAAGTACGGGCGTTTTTTTATTAAAAGATATAGAAGCTATTGCACTTGCAGTGTAATCACCAACACCTTTAAGCTGTATAAGCTCTGAATATTCCTCTGGAAAAATTCCATTATAATTTTCAACTAAATCTTTGGCTGTAATGTGCATATTTCTGGCTCTTGAATAATAACCTAATCCTTGCCAAATCTTAAGAATCTCATCAATATCTGAACTGGCTAAAGCAAAAATGTCAGGAAACTTTTCAATAAATCGATAATAGTAACTTAAGCCCTGATTTACACGTGTTTGTTGTAGTATTATTTCTGATACCCAAATGTTATATGCGTTTTTTGTTTCTCTCCACGGAAGGTCTCTTTTATTGTGTGTATACCAATCTGTGAGGACTTTGCTGATATCCTTCATGTTACCTGAGAAAATAATTTTTAAATATTTGACAAATTTAACCGTTTTGTATTTTATTAATCAAAAGAATTCATTTATATTTGCAGTTCAAAATAAGTAAATGATCTAAATTATTGATAATTAAAGTTTTTAAAAAATGACAAAAGCAGATATCGTTAACGAAATTTCAAAGAACACAGGAATTGAAAAAATAACTGTACAGAAAACAGTAGAAGCTTTCATGGAAACCATTAAGGATTCATTAGTAAATGATAAGAATGTATATTTAAGAGGTTTTGGTAGCTTTATCGTAAAGAAACGTGCTGAAAAAACAGCAAGAAATATTTCTAAGAACACTACTATTATTATTCCTGAACATTTCATTCCTTCTTTCAAGCCTTCTAAGAGATTTGTAAACAAGGTAAAGAATAACGTTAAGCACTAAAAAGTTAGTAAAATTTAAATATTGAGAATATGCCAAGCGGAAAGAAGAGAAAAAGACATAAGATGGCAACTCATAAGCGTAAAAAGCGCTTAAGAAAAAATCGTCACAAAAAGAAATAAGATAAGCAACTTATTTTAACGAATTGATAATTTGAACCTATTGAAGTTTATCTTCCTTAGGTTTAAATTGTTTTATGTAACCAATTTATTACTAAAACTGAAGAAGGAAAAGTGAGCACTGAACTGGTAATTGATGTAACTCCCTCTGAAATAGCAATTGCTTTATTAGAAAACAAGCAATTGGTTGAATTAAACAAAGACAAAAGGAATTTTCAGTTTGCTGTTGGCGATATTTATCTTGCCAAGGTAAAAAGAATTATGCCCGGACTGAACGCAGCTTTTGTTGATGTTGGTTACGAGAAGGATGCATTCTTGCATTATCTGGATTTGGGACCTCAGTTTCTTACTTTAAATAAGTTTGTTAAAAGTTCAATTTCAAAAAAAGGGAAGGCTCCTACATTACCAAAACTAAAACTGGAAGCTGACATCGATAAAAACGGAAAAATTAACGATGTTTTAAAATCCGGTCAGTTAGTATTAGTTCAAATTGCAAAAGAACCCATTTCAACTAAAGGTCCGAGGTTAAGTTCAGAGATTTCAATTGCTGGAAGAAACCTTGTGTTAATTCCTTTCTCTGATAAAGTTTCAATTTCTCAGAAGATTGAATCACCTGAGGAAAAGAAAAGACTGAAAAGACTTGTAGAAAGTATCAAACCCAAGAATTACGGGGTTATTGTGAGAACAGTTGCTGAAGGAAAAAAAGTAGCAGTTCTTGATTCGGAATTACGAAGTTTGGTGAAAAAATGGGAAATTGCCTTTGATAAGTTAACATTGGGGAAAATACCTAAGCTTGTAATTAGTGAATTGAACAGAACATCGGCAGTTTTGCGTGATGTTTTAAATGGTTCTTTTAATAATATTTTTGTTAATGAAGATACCGTTTATAGGGAGCTAAAAGACTACATCAGTACTATTGCACCTGAAAAGGAAAAAATAGTTAAATATTTCGATGGATCAGAACCTATTTTTGATCATTACGGAGTTGATAAACAAATAAAAGCTGCTTTTGGAAAAACAGTTTCATTTAAAAGTGGTGCATATTTAATCATAGAACATACCGAAGCTCTTCATGTAATTGATGTAAATAGCGGAAATCGTTCTAAGTTAGGTGAAAATCAGGAATCAAATGCCTTAGAGGTAAATTTAGCTGCAGCAAATGAAGTGGCAAGACAATTAAGACTTCGCGATATGGGAGGTATTATTGTAGTCGATTTTATTGATATGCATGGTGCTGAGAATAAGCAAAAGGTTTTTGAAAGAATGAAGGAAGCCATGTCTCAAGACAGAACCAAACATAATATCCTTCCACTAAGCAAGTTTGGCCTAATGCAAATTACGAGACAAAGAGTTAGGCCTGAACTTAATATTGAAACAATGGAGAAGTGCCCTACTTGTAAAGGTTCGGGAGAAATAACTCCAAGTGTTTTATTTGTTGATGATATTGAAAACTATTTAAGTTTCCTTATTAACGAGGTAAATTATAAAAACCTTACTCTTAAGGTTCATCCTTATATAGAAGGATATATTAAAAAAGGTTTATTTTCTAAAAAGTTTAAATGGTTCTTGAAATTCAAAAAGAAAATCAAAGTAGAATCTGTAAACTCATATCAGTTTCTTGAATTCCATTTCTTCGATAAGAACGGAGAAATTATCAAGGAATAGTACTTTCACACAATTCATTGTTTTCAAACTGAAGCATGTTAATAATTGTTAATATTTATATATGTAAATATTAAAATCGCTATGCATTTTTTTTAATTTGCACTTAATTCTTAAATTTGGTGCTTCTAAACAAATTAAAAACAAAATTGTTGTTAATGCATCAGTAATCAATACTTTATAAAAGATAACAAATGAAAAGAATATTTTTATTATCCGGAATTTTAATTTTATCAGCGTATAGTCTTTTTGCTCAACTTGTTGATCCCGTAGAATGGGAATATAAAAGCAAGAAGCTTGAAGATGGAACTGCAGAAATTACTTTTGAAGCAAATATTGATATGAACTGGCATCTTTATTCACAATATTTTGATGAAGGAGGACCGGTACGTACAACATTTTATTTTGATGAATCAGATAAGTTTGAATTAATAGGAATGCCTTCTGAAAGTCCTGAACCTGAAGAGATAATGGACGAAGTTTTTAATATTAAAGTGAAATACTTTAGTCATAAAGCTGTATTTACACAAAAAGTTAAGCTTTTAACTGATGAGACTTTTACAATAACAGGTGCAATAGAATATCAGGTTTGCCAGGATGATAAATGTGTTTATTTTAATCCTGAATTTAAAGTAATAGTAAAAGGAGAAAAAGCTGCTCAGGAAGCTGTTACTGATGAGGTTACTGCAGATGAATCTTTAACACCTATTGTTGATTTAAATGAAAATACTTCTCCTGAAACAGAAACTGAAAGTAAATCTTTGTGGGGCTTGTTTTTTATGGCAATTGCTTTTGGGTTTGCTGGGATATTAACACCATGTGTATTTCCAATGATACCTATGACTGTTTCTTTTTTCATGCAAGGAGAATCTTCGAAATTCAATACTGTTCTAAAAGCATTGATATTTGGAATATCTATAGTATTGCTTTATACTTTGGTTGGATTAATAGTATCATTAACAAGTGCAGGGGCTGATCTAACAACTGTGCTTAGTTCAAGCTGGATATTAAATACCATATTTTTTGCACTGTTTATAACTTTTGCATTTTCATTTTTTGGAATGTTTGAGATCGTTTTACCTTCAGGTTTAGCAAATAAAGCTGATAAACAAGTAGATAAAGGAGGAATGTTAGCTTCTTTTTTTATGGCTTTTACCTTAGTAATTGTTTCATTTAGTTGTACTGGTCCAATTATTGGATTTTTATTAGTGAAAGCAGCTACAGGTGAAGTTTTAGAACCTGTTGTTGGAATGTTTGGATTCGGATTAGCTTTTGCATTACCATTTACTCTTATGGCAATATTCCCTGGGTTATTAAAGAAATTACCAAAATCAGGTGGATGGATGAATTCAGTTAAAGTTGTATTTGGGTTTATCATTCTTGCATTCTCAATGAAATTCTTGTCGAATATTGATCAGGTATATCATTTGAATATTTTAAGTCGTGATGTTTACATTGCTATTTGGATAGTGATATTCTTCTTGATGGGAATTTATTTATTGGGGAAATTAAAATTTGCTCATGATACAGAATTACAGCATGTTGGTGTATTCAGATTATTTATTGCAATTGCATCGTTTTCATTTGCCATTTATTTAATACCTGGTTTATTTGGAGCAAATTTAAATGCTGTTTCTGCTTTAATTCCACCTAAAACTACACAGAATTTCGATTTAACTCAAAATGTTGGGGTAAGTGTAAATTCAGATTCCAATAAAATAACAGGATTGTGTGAAGAGCCAAAGTATGGTGATATTCTTCATCTACCACATGGTTTGGATGGATATTATGATCTGGAACAGGGAATGGCTTGTGCAAAAAAACTAAATAAACCCGTATTGTTAGACTTTAAAGGTCATTCTTGTGCAAATTGCAAGAAGATGGAAAATGAAGTTTGGTCTGATTCGGAAGTTCTTAGAAGCTTACAGGAAGATTATATTATAATAGCTTTGTATGTTGATGAACGAGAAAAGTTGCCGGAATCAGAATGGATTACTTCAACAAATGACGGTAAAGTAAAAAAGACTGTTGGTAAGAAAAATGCAGATTTTCAGATCACTAAATATGGAATTAATTCTCAGCCTTATTACGTTTTAGTTGACACAGAAGGAAATAATTTAACAGAACCAATGGGTTTTGATAAGGATATTGATAATTTCGTGAAGTTTTTGGATTCAGGAATAGAAGAATTTAAGAATAGAAATTAATTTAAAATACTTTATATTTTAGTAAGGGTTGATCTTTAGATCAGCCTTTTTTTATTTGTTCGAAATTAGAAAAAAATGTACTTTCGTACTTTCAATTTTTGGGGATTAACTAAAACCCTTTTTGCTAATGTAAGTACTACCCAGAAAGGGATAAAATCATTAAATAAAAGTTAGGAAAGAATTGATTAATATTAATTTATAGTAACAAAATTAATAGTATAGAATATATGTTTAACCTTTCAAATTTAAAAATTATGATGAAGAGTATTAAAAAATTATTAGTTCTATTGTTCTTTGCATCAATTTTATTGGTATCATGCGAAAAAGATGAAGATAATACTGCTCCGGGTGTGCTGGTAAATGTTGAAGCAACTGGTCAGGATCATAGTGTGCTAATCAGATGGAGCCAACCGGCAGATTCTGATTTAGACAAAATTATTATTACTTATACCAGTGATATTGAATATAATATTGAGGTAATAGCAGGCACAGAAGAAAAAACGATAGAAGAACTTACAAACGATCAGGAATATACTTTTAAATTAAAAGCAGTTGATAAATCTGGTAATGAATCGGTAGAAATTCAAGTAACAGCTACACCAGAATTAACGGTATTCAAGGTTTCAGGATTCGAAATTGAGAATGGTACATATAGTGTTACTGATGACAATGATTTTACTACAACACGTGTGTTTAGTGGAACAAATACATTAAACTCAAGCCTTCAGGCAGGATCAAATACATTTTCATGGTCAGGAACCTGGGAAAGAGATGGTGTGTCAGTTATTACAGAACTTGAAAATACAACTACTCAGGATATATACAAAGACACTATTTCTGCAGCCTTTTGTTTTGAGGTGGAGAGTGATAAATATTATTACCACGGTGCTTACGAAAAAATATCTGGTGAGACAGGTGAGCTTATTGGTGAATATTCCAATAGCAATAGCAGTGAAAATAGTACTGTAGTAAAATCAGTAAAAATCTTAAGTGATGGAACTTATGAATTATTTATCGACGGAATGTTTGACGAATATGGCTCGTGGACAGATGATGATATTCGAAATAAGAAATTTGTATTTATTGATTTTATGGATAATAGTTATCTGTATTTTCCAGATAGTTACGTGTTAAAAAAACAATAGCAATGGAAAATAATCAAAATATGGAATAATTTATTTAAGAGTTGCTCTTTGGTTCAGCCCTTTTTTATTTCTATAAAATAATTAATAATTGAAAAAGCCTGCAGATATTCTGCAGGCTTTCATTTTATAGCTTTTAATTTATTTCTGTAAAATTACCTTTTTCGTTGTTTCTTTATCTCCTGCATTAATTTTTACAAAATACAAGCCATTGGAAAGATCCGAAATATTTAATTCCGAGTCAATATCAATTTTTCGGAATGTTTTTACCAAACTTCCACTTTCGTTATAAACTGAAATATTTACGTATCTGTAAATAGTATCGTGCTTTAATCTAATACTTCCTACACTTGGATTTGGGTAAATATCAATATTTAAACCATTGCCTGTAATATCATTATTTATTGATAGAGCAGGTATTTCGCCACCTTCCAGATCGCAATAATATAATCCACGACCATGTGTTGCAGCAAGAATGGTATTGTCCCAAGTTCGAAGTCGTAACATGTCAACTCTTACGTTCGGAAAACCATTGTTTAGTTGCTCCCAGGTAACAGTTTCAGCATAAATATCTGCAGTTGCCCATATACCTACTTCGGTTGCAAGCATAACTTTAGAACCATCTTCAGGATCGAACAGTGCCCAACGTACAGGTATGTCGGGTAAATTGCTTTCTTTCTCGCTCCATGTGTCACCTCCATTATCCGTATACCAAACAGAAGATACTCCGTAGTTCGAAAAAGTAGCTAACAATTCCTTTTCATCTTTTCCTTCGGCCACGCACGAAAGGTTAGCTGTAGGGAAGGATGGATCACCTATATTAACGCTAGAAGGTGTATTTTGTGCATTTTCTACAAGAAACAATTCTCCGGCCTGCGTTCCAAGATACAATATGGTATTTTCTGGTGATTTATATTTTGAGACTGTAAGGTGCGAGAAGTGAACACTACTGCTTGTTCCAACATCAACAAATTGACCGCTATAACTCGTCTTTGTAACATTTTTCACTCTAAGAATCTGATCACTTCTAAACCCAGTAAAACTTACAGCATTTGCATAATAAGTATTGTTTTCAACATCATAATCTGAAGGACAAACAAAAGTTCCAGATTCATAAAAGTCCTGAATTAAGTTTGTTTGCTGGTAAAAACCTGAGGTGTTTTGCGAAACATAAATCCAGTTATAGTAGGTGGTAGTAATCATATAATCATTATAATTATAAAAACAATACGCTCCGTCTCCACCAGAAATTGAACTGAAATCTTTCTGAATAGCACTTCCCTGGTAATGTACTGTTCCATTATCCTGCAAACCACCACCAAAATCTACTCTTGCTGAATCGGGATGTAAATTACAGGTATAAAATTGAAGGGTATTTAAGGAATTATTTTTTTCAATGAAATTTGTATTTGAAGTTGATCCTCTATATGTAGCAAAAACTCCACCATCATTTGTGAAAAATATAGTGTCGGAATTTCCAGGCTTGAACGTAATGCTGTGTTGATCAGCATGCAGATATGGATATTCACCTCTTGCATACCAATATGATTTTAATTCCCATGTTGATCCTCCATCGGTAGATTTTTGGATATTTAAACCTCCAGCATAAATGGTATTTGCATCATTTGGATCAACTTTTAATGTTAAAGCATGCCATGCTAATGTTGCAAAGTATGAATCATAAGGATTTCCATTTGGTATTGTTTTTTCGGTCCAGTTAGCACCGTTATCTGTACTTTTTATGAAGTGCTTTGCTCGGTAAAAAACCCAGTCTTCCGGAGTAAATCTTCCGGCAGCAAATATTGCATATATAGTATTTGGAGCAGATGGGGCTGAGGCAAGCATTGTTCTTCCAGGAATATTTTCACCTCCAATACCGCCCGAATTGGCTGCAATAATTGTATTATATTCTTCATAAACTGTCCAAGATGTTCCATTATCAGAATACAGAATAGTTGCACCTCCTTTACCATCAATATTACGGTATGTTCCAACAAATATTCTTCCCGAAGCAGCCAGCTCAATGTCTGAAGGTGAATATGGAACAGATTCTCCTGCCATATCAGGTAAAACCTGACTCCAGCTTGTACCTCCATCAGCAGATCGATATATTCCATCGGATGGTGTTGATAAGTGATCCTCGCCTTGGTGCGTTCCAGAAACAACTCCTGCATAAATTACACTGGTTCCAGTTTCATTTTTTACAATAATATCGGATATATAAGAGAAATTTGAAGTGTTAGCTAATAACTGCCATGTATTACCCGCATCAGTTGTTTTCCATATACCAACACCTCGTGTTGATGATTCTCTGTAAATAGTTACTGCTGTCTGAGGTTCACCGGTTCCCACATAGAAAATTTGTGAATTATTTGGATCAGCTACGATACAACTTATAGAAAGATTTTCCCATACATCACTTACTGGTTGCCAATCGGAATAAATACTGTAAATGTCATTATTATACCACAGACCTCCTGTTACCGATCCTGCCCAAACTTTTTTCGAGTCTGAATCGTTCGGATCAATTAAAAAGCTTCGCACACGTCCACCCATATCACACGGTACTTCATTCCAATTGTAGCGATCAGATAGTTCGCTTTTTGTTTTTTTCCTAGTTTGAGTTTCATATATTGCAGAAACAAGTCTTTCATGAGGTACTCTTTTTAATTTTGGATCTAATGTTGCATAATAATCCTGTATGCCTGCCATTTCAGGCTTGTCTTTTGCAATCTTATATCCTTTTTTGGTTTTATATTCCAGATTCAGGGATTTTAAATCTTTCAGTAGAAATTTTTCATATTTTCCTCTTTCATCAGGTAAATGATTAAGTATAAAAATAAGGCTTAAAGCAATTACGCTAAAAGGTAAAATGAATAATTTAAATTTAGGTTTTTTCATGAGGTCAATATTAAAGTGTTTTTTTATTATTAGTGTTTAATTTTTGATAAATGCCGAAAATAAATAAATTCCTTGAAAGAAATTAATTTATTTTTCCAGTGGTACATTTGATAATCCCAATGGTATTCTTTTTCTTTTAAATGACATTCTCAAAATGTTGAACTATATTAAAGTGCTCTATATTATAAATAATTAGTTCTTAATTTTATTTATATATGATTAACAATTGTTCAAATACCCTATCATGCATTATAAATATTTTTGATTAATCTTCATGAAAATTAAAATCAAAAATGGATTTTTATATTTAATATAAATACTTAATTTCTTCGTAAAATATATTCTATGAAAACAACAATATTGTCTTTTTTGCTACTATTTGTTGTAAATAGTATGTTTGCACAGCTTGACCAGCAGTTTTTTTTTGGTAGCAATATCACTGTAAATCATAATTTGAAAGAGCCTGGTATGATTTGCGGGCAAAATTATGGTGAATGGCATTTAAGTCACGATTAGTTAATTAATTATTTGAATTATTTAACAGAAAATTCTGCCTATATTGTTAACTTCTCTTATGGAAAAGGAAATTTAATTGTATTTTCAGAAAGTCCTGATTTCAGGGGTTATTGGTATGGAATGAATAAACTTTTTCTTAATTCAATATATTTCGGAGAAACCATAAGAGTTTTATAAAATAAATACATGATTTTTATATTAATCAAAATTTTTAGTAGGGAAAATGCTTATTTGTTTATCTTTAATATGACATTAAATATCAATTATAGTGTCCAATAATAAAGCAATAACTGTAGTAAAATTGGATGTAATGCATATTTGCATTTAAGCAATGGTCATATTTTAAGTTGTTTATGTTATTGGCATGTAGATTGTGCAGATAAAAATAAACTTTAACAACTGATAAATTTTAAATCAAATTATTATGAAAAAGCTGATTTCAATATTAATAATGTTTTCAATAAGTATAATGGTATATGCGCAGGAAGATTGTAAAGTTTTGGTTGAAAAATTAGAAGGCCAGTATACTGGAGATTGTAAGAAAGGATTAGCACATGGGAATGGCGAAGCAATTGGTATTGATACCTATATCGGCGAATTTAAAAAGGGTAAACCTCATGGTGAGGGGAAATATATTGATAGTTCTGGAGATATTCATGAGGGTTTCTGGAAAAAAGGAAAAAAGGAAGGATATGGTAATTCAATAATTTATGCTGGAACTGATACAGTTATTAAAGAAGGTTACTGGAGAGATAATAAATATTATGGTAAAAATGCACTTCCTTATAAAGTCACTCATTCTTTTGATGTTAGTAAAGTTCAATTTTTTCAGAAAGATAAGGGAGATATTGTAAATTTGAAATTTCAGGTATACGGGAGACCAAATTATTATATAAAGGAATTGATTGTTGAATGTGAAAATGGGCATAAGGATCTTTCATATAGAGGAGAGGTTAGTTTTTATGATATACAGGTTCCGTTTAAAGTAAAAATGCAGTATAAAACAATTAAACTAAAAACATCATTAAATAATGACCCTAGTGCTTCACAGGAAATTTATTGCGAACTTGAATTTGAAATTTATCAACAAGGAAGCTGGGATATAATTATTAGTAATTAATTATTTATTTTATTTCCTCTGTTATTGGATGCATATTGTCAGTATATTTTAGTTTGAAATCACCACTGTCGTTATTATATATAAATATTGCATCAATATCAGGCAAGCTTTCAACTAATTTATAGGCTTCTTCTAATCCCATAACCATAAATGCTGTAGCATATGCATCAGCAGTCATACAATCATTTGCAATAACAGTTGCACTTAAAAGTGAGTGGGTTACTGGGTATCCGGTTTTAGGATCAATTGTATGTGAGTATTTAATACCATCGCGCTCATAAAATTTTCGGTAATTTCCTGATGTAGCAAGTGATTTATTACTTAATTTAACAATAGCCTGAAGATTTTCACCTGGAATATTATTGTTGTCAATAGGTTTGTCGATTCCTATTCGCCACTCGTTTCCTTTTTTATTATATCCTTTGGTTTTTACTTCACCACCAATTTCTACCAAATAATTCTGAATACCTTGTTCTTTCAGAAAATCTGCAATGACATCAACTGAATAGCCTTGAGCAATGGCATTAACGTCAAGCATTAATCGCGGATCAGATTTAATTATAGAAGAATCTTTTAAATAAATTTTTTGAAAGCCTACAAATTCAAGTATACTGTCAATTTTCGCATTGGTAATTTCTTCTTTATTTTTAAATCCAAATCCCCAAGCATTTACTAAAGGAGCAACTGTAATATCAAAAGATCCGTTTGAAGATTCATAAACCTCTTCAGCTTTTTCAAATACTTTCCTAAAGAAATAATCTGTTGTTGTTATTTCGTTATTGTTTATTTTAGTAATTAAAGAAAGGGGATTGTATGTCGATAACGATGTGTCAAATTCAGCAAGTAGAATTTCAATTTCGTTCTGATAAACAACACTGTCTAAATTTTCATAAGTAATATTAAAAGTTGTTCCCTGAGTAAAACCACCAATTGAAATATAGTTTGATTCAGATTTTTGACTACATGAAAAAAGCAGTATTAAAACAATTGCAGTAATTAATTTTCTCATAACAAGAATTTTAATTCAAAAAGTTTTAAATAAACACGAAGTTAACAAGTTTTTAAATTAAAAATCAAGATTTAAGATAACTTTTTTGGGTGAGGGATAAAAAAAGCTGAATTTATGAATTCAGCTTTTCTATATTTTAATGATATTATTATCCTCCGAAATCGTCGAAGGCCAACATTTCATCTGGTATTCCTAAATCATAAATAAGTTTTTGAACAGCATCATTCATGACAGGAGGTCCGCATAAGTAATATTCAATTTCTTCTGGCTCTTCATGTTTACTTAAGTATTCATTGTATAATACCTGATGAATAAAACCTGTTAAGCCTGTCCAGTTATCTTCTTCTTTTGGTTCTGATAATGCAATATAAAATTTAAAATTAGGAAAATCCTTTTCTATTTGTCTGAATTCGTCTTCGTAAAAAACTTCACGCATTGAACGAGCTCCATACCAATAAGTAACTTTTCTGCCTGTTTTCAGTGTGTTGAATAAATGGAAAATATGAGAACGTAAAGGTGCCATTCCTGCACCACCACCAATATACATCATTTCACGTTCAGTATCTTTAATAAAGAATTCACCATATGGTCCAGAAACTGTTACTTTATCTCCTGGTTTACGTGAGAATATATAGGATGAACATATTCCTGAATTAACCTTTTGGAAAGCTCCTTTTGATCTGTCCCATGGTGGAGTAGCAATACGTATGTTTAGTTTTACAATATTTCCTTCTTTAGGATAATTAGCCATTGAGTATGCACGATATGTTTCTTCAGGATTTTTCATTCTTAAATCCCACATATTGAACTGATCCCATTCGTCGCGGAACTCTTCTTCAATATCCATATCTTTGAAATCAACATTAATTTTAGGAACATCAATCTGAATATATCCACCTGATTGGAAATTAAGTTCTTCACCTTCCGGCAATTTAACAACAAATTCTTTAATGAAAGTTGCAACGTTTTTATTAGAAATAACTTCGCATTTCCACTTCTTAATTCCCATTACTTCTTCTGGAACATGGATTTTCATGTCGCTTCGAAGTTTAACCTGACATCCTAAACGCCAATGATTTTGAGCTTCTTTTCTTGTAAAGAATCCTGTTTCTGTTGGAAGAATTGTTCCGCCACCATCAAGAACCTGACAACTACACATGCCACATGTTCCACCGCCACCACACGCTGATGGTAAGTATATTTCGTTATTTGATAAAGTCGTTAGTAAGGTATTTCCAGGATCTACTTCAATTTCTTTCTCATCGTTAATATTTAACTTAACTGATCCTTGTGGAGTTAGTTTCTTTCTAGCATATAAAAGCATCATTACTAATGCAAGAATTATAATTAAGAAAATCGCTATACTTAAAAGTATTTGGACAATATTTGATGTAAGTAAAATCATTTTTAAATTAGCTTTTAGTGATTAGCTTTTAGCCTTTAGTTTATTAATTAGACTATTTTATAATTTAATTCCCATAAAACCCATAAAGGCTATTCCCATTAATCCTGTGATGATAAATGTAATACCAAGTCCTTTTAATGGATCGGGAACATTAGAATATCTTATTTTTTCTCGTATTGCAGCAATACCGACAATTGCAAGAAACCATCCTAATCCTGAACCAAGACCAAAAGCTGTTGCTTCTGCTATATTATTATAGGCACGTTCTTGCATAAATAATGATCCACCTAAAATAGCACAGTTAACAGCAATAAGTGGTAAGAATATACCCAGTGAATTGTATAATGCAGGAGAGAATTTTTCTATTATCATTTCAACTAACTGAACCATCGATGCTATTAAGGCAATGAAGATTATAAAGCTTAAGAAACTTAAATCAACATCCGCAAATTTTTCAGGATTGTTTGGTGTTAACCAGGTTAATGCACCTTCTTTTAATAAAAAGTTGTGTATTAAATAATCAACCGGAACAGTAAACCCTAATACGAAAATTACTGCAATTCCTAATCCTGTTGAAGTTTTTACTGTTTTTGATACAGCTAAATAAGAACACATTCCCAGGAAATAGGCAAATATCATATTATCGATAAATACCGACTTGACAAATATATTAACTAAGTTTTCCATCATTAAATTTTTTGTAATTTCAAATTAATTTGATTCTACCAGTTTTTTGTTTCTGGCACGTTGAACCCATATAATTACACCAACAACAATCAAGGCCATTGGTGGAAGAATCATTAGTCCGTTGTTTTCGTAACCAAAATCATAAACACTTTCGGGTATTACTTTGTATCCCCAAACTGTACCTGATCCTAACAGCTCCCTAAAAAAAGCAACAATAAGAAGAATAACTCCGTAACCAGTTGCATTTCCAACTCCATCCAGAAATGATTGCCATGGTTTGTTACTTAAAGCAAAAGCTTCTAAACGCCCCATTATAATACAGTTTGTTATGATAAGTCCAACAAAAACAGATAATTGCTTACTAATATCGAATAAGAAAGCTTTTAAAACCTGATCAACTAAAATTACCATTGCTGCAATTACAACTAATTGAACAATGATTCTAATTCTTGGAGGTACAGTCTTTCTTAATAAAGAAATCACAACATTTGAAACAGCCATTACTACTACAACTGATAAAGCCATAACAAATGCAGGCTTAAGTTTTACAGTAACAGCTAATGCCGAACAAATACCTAAAACCTGAACCGTAATAGGATTACTATCGTTTAATGGTTCTGTAAGTAACTTAATGTTCTTGCTCGAAAAAAGAGGTTCTTTTTCTGCGTTCATTATATATAGTTTAAATTTTCAATTTTCAATTTATTATTAGTTATTTACTTGAGATTCATCCGAAACAGAGTCCGTAACATTCTCAATTATCATTTCAGGAATTCCCTGTTTTAAATTTTTAAAATAGGGCTCGTAACTGCTCAAACAATCTTTAAGCATTTCATCTACACCTACACTGGTTATTGTTCCTCCAGAAATTCCGTCAATTTCATATTTAGAATCAGGATTTGCTGTTCCGCCTTTTAAAACGCTAACAGAAACAAACAAACCATTCTCATTAAAAATTTCTTTTCCAAAAAACTTTGACTGAAAATCTTTCGTATCAATTTCTGCTCCTAAACCAGGAGTTTCTGCCTTGTGACTAAAATTAGCCCCATAGATTGTTGAAAGATCATTGTTCAAAGCAACATATCCCCAAATTGGACCCCAAAGACCTTTCCCGTAAACAGGAATGATATATTGTTTTGAATCGTTCAGAGAGCTAATAAATACCGGAAGATTTCTTTCTTCAAGCGGTTTTGCCAATTCTTTCTTCATATCAATTTTAGAAGCATCTACTCCGTCTTTAATTTCTCCTTTTGAGTTTATAGCAAAACCTTCAAGGATATATTTTTCATAAAGAGCTTCAGCATCTTTGGCTGAACTTTCAATATTTACCGAAGTAAGTATGTTTTGCTTATTATTGATTTCTACATTTTTCTTCTGATATGGCTGAAGTGTCATGGCGGCAACTGAAAGAATAGCTGCAACAACAATTACCATAATCGACGAAAAAACAAAAATATATGTGTTACTGTATGATCTCATGACTTAATTTATTTTTATGCTTTTACGTTTGCTCGTTTCAATCGTTTTTTAATATTTCCTTCAATTACATAATGATCAATTAAAGGAGCAAAAACGTTCATTAGTAAAATTGCCAACATTACTCCTTCAGGATAAGCAGGATTTACAACCCGAATTAGGATGGCAAGAAAACCTATCAAGAATCCATAAATAATTTTACCTTTTGCAGTTTGTGCAGCAGAAACAGGATCTGTAGCCATGAAAACTGCTCCAAAAGCAAATCCTCCTAATAATAAATGTTGCCAGAAAGGAATTTCCATAAATGGATTTACAGCAAAAATATTTAGCAATAATCCCATTACTAATCCTCCTATAACGGTAGATATCATTATTCTTGCACTGCCAATTCCTGTTATTATAAGTATACATGCACCTATTATAATAGCCAGTGTAGATGTTTCACCAATAGATCCTGGAATTGTTCCGAAAAACATTTCAATTGTGCTTGGAAGCTTGTCAATATTCCCGGCAGCAGCTTCTGCTAATGGAGTTGCTCCTGAGTATGAATCTATAATACCTTCACCACTCATCATTCCATGAGTCCAAACAGCATTACCCGACATGTATGACGGATATGCAAAAAACAGAAATGCTCGAGCAGTTAATGCAGGATTTAAAATATTCATTCCTGTTCCTCCAAATACTTCTTTACCAATTACAACTGCAAAAGCTGTTGCAACTGCTACCATCCATAATGGAGTATCAACAGGGAGTACTAATGGTATTAAAATACCTGAAACAAGGAATCCTTCATTCACTTCGTGTCCACGATATTGAGCAAAAGCAAATTCAATTCCCAATCCTACAACGTAGGATACAACAATGATTGGAAATACTCTTAGGAAACCAAGCCAGAATAATTCAAATAATGTTCCTTCTTGTCCTGTTGCTGCATAATGATGAAAACCAACATTCCACATTCCAAAAAGGACTGTTGGAACCAATGCCAGAACAACAATAATCATTGTTCTTTTCATATCATTTGCATCACGAATATGAGTTCCTTTTGTTGTTACTTTATTTGAAACAAATAAAAATGATTCAAATGCTTCAAATGTAGACTCAAGTTTCGCAAATTTCCCACCTTTCTCGAAATGGGGTTTTATTTTGTCTATATATCTTCTTAATGATTTCATTAAATATTTAGCTTTTAGCTTTTAGCTTTTGGCCGTTAGAAAGTGAAATTAAAAGCTAACGGCGAATAGCTAATGGCTCGTTTTTAACTCATTTCTTTTCTCATCAAATCAAGTCCGGTTCTAATAATAGATTGGACTTCAGTTTTTGATGTACAAACATATTCGCATAATGCAAAGTCTTCCTCGTCAACTTCATAAATACCAAGTTGTTCCATTTTATCAATATCTTCAATCATAATGGATTTGATTAATTGAACCGGAAAAATATTCATTGGGAAAACTTTATCATATTCTCCTGACATTACGTAGGCTCTGTTACCTCCATGAAAATTGGTATCTAATTTAAATTTCTTACCAGGAATTAACCATGAAAATACAGCTCTTGATGCTGAATGTTTTTTAAAGCCAGGTGTTGCCCAACCAAAAAATTCATAGTATTTACCTTCAGGAATTACAGTAATTTGATTACTGTAATACCCAACATAACCATCATGTGATATTTTTGAACCTGTTAATACATTACCACTAATATATCTGTGTTCACCTTCATTCACATTTCCAGTTACAAGGTTTTTTATGGATGCACCAGATATTAACTTATAATATATTGGACTCTTTACTTCAGATCCGGTTAATGCAATAATTTTGGTTGCATCATAAATTCCTTTTTCAAATAATCGGCCTATTGCAGTAATTTCCTGCGGATAAGTATACCAAACAATATCACCTTTATTAATAGGATCAATTTTATTGATTTGTATTCCAACATTTCCTGAAGGATGTGGTCCTGTAAATTTATTTACTTGAACACTTTTAGCTTTTGTATAAGTTTCAGAAGCAGGATAGTCGGCATTAATGTTAAGATGTATTGTACCCTCTGTAAGTTTTGAAAGAACATCAATACCTTTTTGAAAACATTCAGCACAGTCTTTAACTACATAATCCATATCCGGTGCTAATGGCGCACTGTCAAAAGCAGAAATGTGTATTGCTTTTGGAATATCACTCGGATTAGCAATTGTTGAATAAGGACGTTGTCTTATGGATGGCCATAGTCCACTTCTTTGAAGTATCGCTACAATTTCTTCTCGTGTGAGATCTTTAGGATTTTCAACTTTAAACTCTTCATATTCAATTGTTGCATCTGCTTTGATTACAACTTCAAGGATTACTCTTCGCTCACCACGATTTATTTCAACAACTTCTCCGCTAACTGGAGCTGTAAATTGAACTTCAGGTTGGAATTTGTCATAAAAAAGAGGTGTTCCAACTTTAACTTTGTCACCAACTTTAACAACAAGTTTAGGACGAATTCCCGTGAAATCGGTAGGCTTTACTGCATAATATTCAGCCTGATCTGCTTTCTTTATTATTTTTTCGGCAGTACCAAGCATTTTAATATTTAAGCCCTTCTTAATTTTAATAACTTTCGACATACTAAGATGTTATATTAATTTTACTTTGGTGTTAAACAAATTTAAAAATTATATTAAACAATTTTCTATTTAAGTCTTAGATAATTACAACTATTTAAAATCAATTTTGTTTACTAAACTGTTAAAAAAATAACACTGCTGAGTAAAAAAATAAAATTTCCATTGTAAAATATTATATTTCTGTTTCTTAAATGCTTGTGTTTATTCCTTGTTTAATAGGCGTCAGCAAAGATAAATTTATTTTTTTATAAACATATATAAATTAGTGTATAAATGACATTTGTCACATATGATATATGTCAACAAAATAGATGATTTTGATTTAAATAAATCAAAAGGCTTATTTAATAAGTTTTTTTAGCCTCTTAGGCTAATTTGTTTAAGTGTGTTGATATTCTTGATTTCAATAAAACCATTTTCATTTTCTATAATATCTTCAGTCTTAAGGTCTTTTAATGTTCTTACAACACTCATCATAGACATCCCTGTAAAATCTGCAAGGTCTTTACGTGAAAGAATCATTTTGAACTTTTTAGATTTAAATATATTCTCCGACAAGTAAATTAAGGCATCTGCAACTCTGCCATTCATTTGTTTTTGAGTTAAACTGGCCATTTTATCATAAAACTGTAACGACTCGCCATTAAGTGAAGCAATAACCGTTTTTGCAAACTGGCTGTTTTGGTGTATCAGTTTTTCTATAGTATTTCTATCAATGGAACAAACAGCAGTATTATCAAGTGCTGCAACAGAAAAGCGAGCAATGTTATCGGTATTAAATAAGGACGTTAGCCCGATTAGTTTTCCTGGGGGAATAATATCTAATATTAAATTATGGTTAATATCAGTTTCTTTATAAACTTTTGCATAACCGTTTTTCAAATACATTATATGGGTTACGAAAGACCCTTGTTTAGAAATTATCTCGCCTTTTTTGAAATGAATTTGTACTTTATTTTCATTTGTCAATTTGAGTTCGTCCTTATTTAATTGCTTAAAGCATAACGACTTTTCTTTACATTCTGTGCATCCTATTGGTTCAAATGAATTCATTTCCAGGTTATTATAAAGTAGAAGTAAGATAAAAACTAAGTTATAGAATGCAAATATAAAATAATTATAATATATATATAAATCTATAAAAAAATAGACAAATATTTATTTTAAAAGTATTTTAAAATAGGTAACTTGTACGGTAAACTTACAAATTTGTAATGTACATTTGTCACAATATAAATATGTAGATATTTATAAAAATAAATATATATAACATGAAGATTAAGAATCAGCTATCCCTTTTTATAATTTTAATAATTATTTGGGTTTTATTGAATAATAGGTTTCAATTGGAGTTAATTATTATTGGATTTGTTCTGTCCCTAATTATTTCAATCTTATTTGGACGACATATACAGATATTTAATGAATTGAAATTTACACCTAAATCATTTTTGAATACAATTTTATATCTGTTCGTTTTTTTAATTGAATTGATTAAATCTAATCTGGATGTTGCGAGACGAGTTCTTACTCCGGCTTTACCAATAAATCCGGGAATTATTAAAACAAAGACGATACTAAAATCAAAAATGGGAAGAATGATTCTTGCCAACTCTATTACACTTACACCCGGCACGCTTACTGTTGATATCGAAGATGACATTCTGTACATTCATTGTATAGACGTTTGTTGTGAAGATATTGATAAAGCTACTGAAGCTATTGTTAAAAAATTTGAAAAACATTTAGAAAAAATATATGGTTAGTAAAATACTTTTTGCGTCGGCGATAATTATATTGTTAGCAATCATGCTATCACTTTATCGATTTATAAAAGGCCCGACAGCTCCGGATCGATTAGTTGCATATGATG
>DAOWGM010000050.1 GCA_030637515.1 Bacteroidales bacterium | reverse complement strand
TTAAATGAAGCAAAACCGATATGACGCCTCACTACTTCGCCCATAGCTGCTGTAGCTGCTTCGGATTCAACGGTTTGTCGCAATTCGTGAATAATGTTTTCGATGTATTGTTTTTGATTCGGATCTAAGGGGGAATGGTTTAGGTGTAAATGCCGTTTGGGAATCTTAAGCTCAATAAACAGGTACTTGCCGGAGGGACTATCCTTATGCGGCCTGAAGTACTGCATTCGAATAAATTTAGATACTTCCTTCGCTAATATTTAAGACTTTTAAAACTTGATTTTTGTAACTTCTGCCAATTGGAAGTTGCCGGTCGGCAATATCTATTTCAGTAGAATTAAATGCTTCAATTTTTGCAATAGAAACAATGTATGACCTATGGATACGAATAAATTGATCAGGTGGTAATTTTTCTTCAAATGCACTAATCTGATGTTTCGTTACAAGTGATTTCTTTTCGCAAATAACTTTAACATAATCTTTAAGTGCTTCAATATAAATTACATCCTTTAAGTAAACCTTATATAATTTTTTATCTGCTTTTACATAAGTGTAAGGTTCAGTATCAACCGGTGTATTCTCATATGTATTGAAAATTGTAAGATCTCTACCTGAAACTTCATAAAATTTATTAATTGCCTTTAAGAATCGTTCAAACGAAATTGGTTTTAATAAATAATCAATAACATCTAGTTCATAAGCATCAATAGCATAATCGCGGTAAGCAGTAGTAAATATTACTTTAGGAGGATGTTTTAATGATTTAAGAAAATCAACTCCGGTTATTTTAGGCATCTGGATATCAAGAAAGATTAAATCGATATGTTTTTTTCTAATTATTTCAAAAGCAGTAATGGCATTATTGCATTTTGCAACAATTTCAAAATCTTCAAATTTTGATAAATGATTTTCAATCACTTCAATTGCCAAAGGCTCATCATCAACAATAATACATTTCGTTTTTAACATAATAATTAATCTTGAGTATCAACAGAAAGCAACACTTTAAAGCTACCTCCTTTATCATCAATTTTTAGCTGATGTTTATCTTTATATACTAACTCCAATCGCCGAATAACATTTCTTAATCCTATGCCTTCTGTATATGAATTCTTACTATTTATTGATTTTGAATCTTTACTATTCTCAATACTAAATTCAAGAAGTCTTTTATTTATGTTCAGATTAATCTCAATCCATTTTTCGTGAATTTCTCCACTAACACCATGCTTAAATGCATTTTCAACTAATGGCAATAACAACATAGGAGAAATAAGCAATCCCTTAACTTCGTTATCAATTTTAAAGTCAATTTTTAAATCATCGCCATACCTGATTTTCTCAAGAGCAATATAATTCTCAAGCATAGCTATTTCTTTTTCTAAAGTAACTTTCGGAACATTACACTCATATAACATGTAATCTAATAACTCCGAAAGCTTTAACACTATTTCAGGTGCTTTTGGTGAGCTTTTCAAAGTCAATGCATACAAATTATTTAAGGTATTAAATAAAAAATGTGGATGAATTTGAGCTTTCAGGAATTTTAATTCAGCAGCAAGCTTTTCTTGTTTAAGCAAACTATTTATTTGTTGAGTATTAAACCATTGTTTTAATAGTTTTATTACTGCTGCTACTGCTGCAATTGAGTAAATATCAACAGCTGCATAAAATACCTTTGGCCAATATATAACGCCATATTCGGCTAAATGCTCAGGATAATAAACAGGATATAAAGTAACCCCTAAAATATATCTTTGTAATGTTCCTAAGATAAAAGCCAAAGGAACTAAAATAGAAAGAAAGACATAATATTTTCTCTTAAGTAAATACTTAGGAATAAAGAAATATACCAAAGTATAGGTTGCAAGAATTTTTATTGGTAGTTGAATTAATACAAAACTCAAATCTTTTATAATATAATTATCAACACCAAGAACACTTGGAATTATTGCATTAAAGAAAATATAAGCAAACCAAAACAGAACATGCCACTTAACTCTGTTTATTGAAAATCCTTCGGTATTAGATGTGAATCCCCTCATAACAAACCATTTAGAGCCTGTTTATAAAGTCCATTTTTTGCGTTACGCTAATTTTATTAAATGCTCATTTACTCTGGCAAACTGCGCTTTAATAAAATTAGCAAGCCTTAAAAATGAACTTTCTAGCTCAGACTCCGACTTTATAGACGAACACTATTTATAACAGTAAAAATAGTGTTTTAATATACACTAAAAGAATGAAATAATAAAATTTAGACTGATTACATTATTATGATGATAAATTGCATTTAAAACAAACTAAATGGCATTTAAATCGATTTATCTGTTTTATATCTACCATTTTATGACATCCGGCTACTTTTCCTGAAAGACATTGATTTACTATATATATTTGATATAGAATTTTAATTTTCATGGTCATGAAAAAATTACTTTGTATTATACTTCTTACTTTTTTTGTTCAGAATTTATTGGCAAAAGAAGAAGGATTTAATATTGGAGAATACACTGCAAAAATTCAACCTACAGAAATCTCTCCCACGATTGATGGTATTATAAATAATGATGAATGGAAAGAAGCTTATACTTTTAAAAATTTCTGGGATCACTGGCCTTCCGATAGTTCTTTGTCTGAATATCAAACGGAAGTTAAAGTAACTTACGATGATGAATTCTTATACCTGGCAATAAAACTGGATGACAACAATAACGAAAAAATTATCCAAACACTGAAAAGAGATAGCGAAAATGAATATTGGAATAGTGATGCATTTGCCGTTGTAATTGATCCAATAAACAGTAAAAACAATGGTTACATTTTTGGTGTTAATGCCGGGGGAGCACAATTTGACGGATTGGTAGCTGTTAATGGCAGTTATAATTCTATTGATAGTAATTGGGATAATATCTGGTATTCGGACATAAGTATTACAGAAGATCATTGGGAAATTGAAATGGCTATTCCTTTTAGTTCGATGAAATATAACAAAAACAACGAGTGGGGAATAAATTTCATACGAAATGATATTAAAAGAAATTTATACTCAACATGGACTAAATTTCCGATGAACTTTCAGGGAATTGACTTGGGACATACCGGAAGTATTATATTTCAGAATTTACCTAATGTTAATTCCAAAAAATTTGTTATTGTTCCTTCTACCTTAGGAAGTATTGAAAGAAATAATAAAGAGGGAATACCAACAACTCCATCCGGAAATTTGGGCTTAGATTCGAAAATAGCTATTGCATCGTCATTAAATTTAGATTTGACCGTTAATCCGGACTTTTCGCAAGTTGAGGTTGATCAGCAAATCACTAATCTTTCAAGGTTTAATCCTTTTTTCCCTGAAAAAAGAAATTTCTTTTTAGAAAACAGTGATTTATTCTCAAATCTGGGTTCGGGAGATGCAAGGCCAATATTTACGAGAAAAATTGGATTAAAAGATGGAGAAAATGTTCCAATCATATTAGGTGCACGCTTGAGTGGAAATGCATCTGAAAATTTACGTATTGGATTTATGGATGTTCAAACAGCAGAAAAAAGTGACCTTTCAGCAGAAAATTATGCCATGGGTGCTATTCAGCAAAATATTCTTAAAAGATCAAACATAAAAGCTTTTATGATTAACCGACAAACTGTTGAAAATAGTTCTTTTTCTTCCAATGATTTTAACAGGGTTGCCGGTGCCGAATTTAATTACCTGTCTGAAAGTGGAAAACTTAGAAGCTCTGCAGTATATCATAAAAGTTTCAATCCTGAACAATATACCAGCAGTGGATATTACAGCGCAGAAGCTGCATATAATTCCCGTAAATTCTTTAGTAATACCTACTTTAATCAAATGGATAAAAACTACATTGCTGATGTTGGCTTTACTCCGCGTTTGTATAATTACGATGCCAACAGAGACTCATCCATCAGGTTAGGCTATAAAGAAGTTTTTACGGAACAGGTTGTTAAGTTTTACCCTAAAAGTGGTTTTGTCAACCGTCACCAGTTGGGAGGTTGTGCCAGATTATTTTACAATACCAACAATACTTTAACTGAATATTTATTATATGCCAGTTACTTTATCAATTTTAAAAACCGAAGCTGGATATATACAAGATACTATTTTAGCATGGTTAAATTACCATTCCCAACAACAATAATCAATAGCGACAATCCTTTGCCGGCAGAACGATATGATTATAACGGATTTTTTGCACAATACCGAACATCTCCGAACAAAAACCTAAGCGGAAGAGTTTACGGAAGCTACGGATCATTTTTTAATGGGAACAAATTAAGCCTTGGAACTGAAATATATTACAGAACCCAACCATGGGGCAATTTTAGTTTAAACTATCAACTTGATAAAGTTGATTTAGCAGATAATTATGGTAATCAGGATTTACATTTAATTGGAGCTAAATCTCAAATTTCATTCTCAAGAAAACTTTTCTGGACAACATTCTTGCAATACAATACACAAGCAGAAAACTTTAATATAAATAGCCGAATTCAATGGAGATACAAACCAATGTCGGATATCTACTTTGTGGTTACTAACAATTATTATACGACCAATTTTGGTCAGAAAAATTTAATGTTTGTGCTTAAATTAAGTTATTGGTTTAATGTATAGTTTTTATTAATAAAATAATAAAAGGAGTTTATGGAGAATTTTAATTATTACCAAATTTTTAAAAATATAAACTAAAATGGAAAGACGAAAATTTATAAAAACTTCTGCAATTGGTTCAGCATGTGTTTTAGCCGGCACATTAATTTCAGAAGATGCAATTGCTGCTGAAAATAACAATGACTTTACATGCAAAATAACAGTTTTAAAGAGAACGCTTAACAAGGAATGGGATAAGGAAGGTAGTAAATGTGATCAGCTTTCTGAAGG
>DAOWGM010000110.1 GCA_030637515.1 Bacteroidales bacterium | reverse complement strand
TGAATATCCCTTTATTTATCTAACCGCAGGAGATATATGCTGAAAACCAATTTGTTTGCCCCTAACCCTAAAGGGAGCAAATTGATTTTCCTAACACCCTTTAGGGATGGGGCAAATGAGGAACATTTATCTCATGAGCAAAGCGAGTAAAATCAGTCTTTGAGTTAGGTAAATACATGGATAGTCATTAAGAATAACATAAAATATGATAGATCAAGATAAAACTAATAACAAAAAGCAAAAGGTTCTGATAACAGGAGCCGCAGGTTTTATTGGTGGTCATATTACTGAATATTTCTGTAATAATGATGTCGATGTTTCATGCTTTGTCAGAGATAGTAGCGATTTATCATATATAAAGAAATTTCCTATTAATATCATTAATGGAAGTATAATTGATTGTAACAAATTAGAGAATTCTTTAAAAAATATTGATAGTGTAATTCATGTTGTAGCACTTGCAAAAGACTGGGGAGATTACAAAGACTTTTACGAAACAAATGTTACTGGAACCATAAATGTATTGAAAGCATGTAAAATCAACAATATTCAAAATGTAATAATTACAGGTTCTATTTCAAGTTATGGTGAAGAAGATTCTAAAGAAATAAAAACTGAAGAACATCCATTCAATTCACACTATAAGTATTTTTTAGATTCTATTTTTCCATGTAAAATGAATTATTATCGCGATACTAAAGCATTAGCCACAAAGGAAGCTATAAGTTTTGCAAAAAGAAATGATTTAAATCTTACTATAATTGAACCTGTATGGGTTTATGGTGAGAATGAATTTAATACAGGGTTTTATGAATACATTAACTCAGTAAAAAGTAAAATACCATTTACTTTAGGGAGCAAGAAAAATAAGTTTCATGTGGTTTATGCAAGGGATTTAGCAAGAGCATACTATTTAGCTTTTAAAAAGAAACTAACCGGAGTAAATAGAATTATAATCGGTAATAAGAATGTTAATTACGCCGAAAAAATTTATTCTATTTTTTGTAACGAAATAGGTATAAAAAAACCAAAGAATATTGCCAGACAAATTGTTTATCCGATTGGATTTTTATTGGAATTATTTTATACCATTTTTTCAATCAGGAAAGCTCCATTATTAACCAGAGGAAGAGTAAATATGTTTTATGATAATATAGAATACTCAACACTAAAGGCTGAAGAATTACTTGGTTTTACAAACAATTTTAGTCTTGAAGAAGGAATAAAAAAAACAGTTAGATGGTATAAGGAAAACAGTTTAATTTAAGATATTATGCTTACAGTTAAAAATTATACAGGCATTTCAAAGAATCTTATTGGCTTCAAGATTAAGTTGTACACTTTTATTCATTTTACCGGACAACTTATTCGGGGTCGAATTAAACTTAAGTATTTTTTTAGAGTGTTGAAACGATTATTATTCTTTCTATCGTACATGCGCCAGAATAAATACTCCAAAATTGGGAAACGTCTTAAAATCCACCTATATCTTCCAGGTTTTCCATCAAAAGCATTCTACCATGCATGTGGCAAAGTACTTGAATTTGATAAAAAAATGCCAGGTATTTCAGCATTAATATCCGTGACATCAGCTTGCAGATATAAATGTCCACATTGTTATCAGAGGCATGACAAAGGAAAGGATATGGACATTAATGTTCTGATCGAAACTGTTAAAAAACTTCAGGATAAAGGAGTTGCATTTTTGAATATTGAAGGTGGAGAACCCTTTTTGGTTTTCGATCGTTTAAAAAAAGTTTGTGATGCTATTGACGAAAGATCAGAGATATTGATAAACTCTACTGGTGATGGAATGACTTTTGAAAACTTGTCAGAATTAAAAAAGAATAAAAATATTATTGGTATAATGTTTTCTCTGCATACTGATAAACCAGAAGACATGAATAAATTCACTGAGGTTGAAAATGCTTGGGAAAATCTTGAAAAAGGAATTGAATTATGTCACAAGGTTGGGTTGGCTGTTACTTTTAATACTTGTTTATTAAGGGAGTCATTTTATAATGGAACATTTGAAAATATCATGGAGGTTGCCAAAGATTTCAATGGTTCAATGTTACAACTTATTAAGCCAAAACCTGCCGGAGGATGGCTTGAATCGGGAATAGAAGATTTTTCAAAAGAAGATATTGAACATATCACAAACAAAGTTCATAAATATAATCTTGATAAAAGTTACCGGGATTATACGTTTATTTCACCTATGATTATTGAAGAATCGGCTGAAGTATTTGGATGCACTGCCGGTGGTACAGACCGTTTTTATATTAATGCGAAAGGCGACTTACAAGCTTGCGAATTTCTTAATATTTCATTCGGTAATATTCAAACCGATGATTTCGACATTATTTATGAGAAAATGAGAAAAGTATTTAAAAATCCTTGCCAGACATGGCTGTGTGAAAAACACTCAAAACAAATACTTAAACTGAAAGAAGATAATAATCTTGTAAGTCTTCCTTTAACACCAGAAATATCAAAACAAATATATGAAAACTGGGATAGAACTGACTCAACTGATTTTTATCAAAAACTAAAAAAATTATAATGGAACAACAGAAAACAATTTCATTAGGCAATAATTCTACCTTAAGCTTTCTTAAAGCTTATGTTAAATCTATGCGACTGTATTATTCCTTTGTAACTGGAATAGCAGGCTGGATTGGTGTTTCATATTACGAATGGGTGGCTACCACTGAAGGAGCGAGAGGAACATCTGATTTGGTCAAAAACATTGAAATACTTCCTGCTCCAGAAAAAAAACTGGTAATTCTTATTCTTCTTTTTTTAAGTTGGGGAATAAATCAGATTTTTAATGATTATCTGGGACTAAAAGAAGACCGCATAAACGCACCAGATCGACCAATGGTTACAGGCAAGCTGCATCCGCAGAGAGCAGTCTTATTATCAATTATATTATTAATTGGAACTGTTTTTATAACTTATTTTTATCTTGAACCTATAGCTATTTATCCACTTATAATTGGAGTTTCGCTAAATATTATTTACGAATATGCCAAAGGACGAGGTATTTTAGGTAATATCGTTTTTGGTGTAATGATAAGTATGTGCGGCCTGTTTGGTTTCTTTGCTGCTGGTCCTATGGAGGTATATTTTACGAAAAGCCGTATTAGCGCTTTAGCTCTTATTGCAGTACTAAATGGGCTGATGACCTATTATACATATTTTAAAGACTATTTTGGCGATAAAGCAACAGGCAAAAAAACCATTGTGGTTAAATTCGGGCTTGAAAAAAATAAGATTATTGCAATAATTTCATCCTTCCTTCCATCAATGTTATTTATCGGATCATATTTTGGTTTTCAATCATTCGAGATTGAATTAAACAACACTTTTATAATTCTTGGAGTACTTACTTTTTTACTTCAATTATGGACAGGTGTACTCTTTTTCAATAATCCGAAAGGTGAAATGACCTATTATTCTCTTGTAACAAACTTTAGGGCATGTACTTGTGGTCAAGCAACAATAATAGCGTTATTCAATCCAGAATTGGGCATAATATTGTTCTTATGCTCTTATGTGATTGTTGGATTCCTTTTTAATTTACATACAAATATAAAGGCTTAATAAAGCATAAAACAGTGGAAGTATTTGAAAAGGCATATATAGGCAAATGTGAACTAAAAAATCGAATTTTTAGATCTTCAACTTATGAAGGGATGTGTGATAAAGATGGAATTCCAGGTGAAAATTATTTGTCTTTATACGATAAACTCTCAAATAATAATATTGGAGGAATAATTACTGGTTGTACATTTATTTCAAAAGAAGGAAAAGTGATGCAAGCGGGTCAAGCAGGTATTTCAAATGAAAAATACATTGAGCATTTTAAGAAAACAACATCAAAAGTTCATACAAATGGAAGTAAAATATTTATACAGTTAATACATTCAGGACGACAAACAAGAGAAAAAGACATAAAACAACAAGTTGTCGGTGCTTCTGCAAAGAAATCAATGTATTTTAAAGGAAAACCAAAAAAGCTTAGTACACAAGAAGCATTTGATATTATTAATAAATTCGGCAATTCTGCTCTTTATGCAAAAAAGGCTGGCTTCGATGGTGTTCAGATTCATGCAGCACATGGCTATTTAATTCACCAGTTTATCCTACCAACAATAAACAGCCGAAAAGACTTATTTGAAATTGATCCTGAAAAAGGGCTGGGACTTAAATTTCTTGATTTAATCATTGATAATGTTAGACAAAAATGTGGTAATGATTTTCCTATATTAATAAAAGTTAGCGGTAGCGATGACTTTAACAGGAAGTTCTCTAAAAAACAATTTTCTAATCTTATTGAGTTTCTTGATTTGAAAAAAATTGATGGAATTGAAATAAGCTATGGAACAATGGATCATGCTTTAAATATTTTCAGAGGAGATATTCCTGTTGATTTAATTTTAAAACACAATAAAATTTATAAAGTTGAAAGCAGGTTTGCAAAAAAAATATTGAAAACTTTTATTTTCCCTTTTGCTATAAAAAAACTAAAACCTTTCAGCCCAATGTATAATCTCGAATACGCTGAAATTGCTAAAGAAATTACTAAAATTCCTATTATTTCTGTTGGAGGATTCAGAGAGAAAAAGGAAATAGAATATGCCATAAAAAATAGAAATATCGATTTCGTGAGTTTAAGTAGACCATTCATTTGCGAGCCTGACTTTGCAAATAAAATTGAACAAAATGACAACTATAAATCTAAGTGTATAAATTGTAACTATTGTGCAATTATGTGTGACTCAAAATATGTAACCAAATGTTATAAAAAATAAATCATGGAAATAGCCGATAGATTAATATCTATAATCATGGAAAATACAGATTATAAGTATAAAATTAAACCCGACACAAACCTTTTTACTGAACTAAATGTTGACTCTTTTGGCAAATTGATGATCATTAATGCTATAGAAGATGAATTCTCAATTGAAATTGATGAAGATGATATTGAAAAGTTTGCAACTGTAAATGAAATAATCGATGTATTAAAAGCAAAATACATTTAAATAAATGTTAAATGGGCACTAAAAAATTTTATAAACTGCACCAGCTCAATATTGAGCTAAAGCGTAAAACAGGATTTAATCCTTATTATGTAAATGTACAATCAGATCTTAGCGATTCGCTTATTATTGATGGTGAAGAATTTATAAACTTAGCAGCAAACAACTATTTGGGCATTGCAAATGATAAGAGAATCAAAGAAGCAACGATAAATGCAGTTAACAAATATGGTCTTTCACTTTGTGCCACACCAATTGCATTAGGAGGTACAGATCTTTATAAAAATCTATCTCAAAAATTATCTGATTTTGTTGGACTGGAATCAAGTATAATTTATCCTTCATGTTATCAGGCTAATAATGGGGTATTCTCTGCAATAGCGGACAGAGATGACGTAATTATTATTGATCAATTTTCACATTCATCTTTAGTAGAAGGTGCAAGAGTAGTTGGATGCAAAATAAGGCCCTTTTTGCATAATAATTTGGATAGCCTTGAAAAAAATCTAAAAAATAGCCTGAAGCACAAGCAAGTCTTTGTTGTTACAGAATCAGTATTCTCAACCGAAGGTAGCATTGCTCCTTTTGCTGAAATAGTTGAATTATGTAAAAAATTTGATGCTATACCTGTAATTGATGATTCTCATGGAATAGGAGTTATCGGGAAAAATGGAAAAGGAATATTAGAACATTCAGGCATTAAAGATTATCAGGGTATATACACAGCTTCTTTAGGCAAATCAATTGCTAATTCAGGTGGAATGATTAGTGGTAAAAAGACTTTAATCAATTACTTAAAATACTATTCGCCTCATCTTGTTTATTCAACATCTATAGCACCATCAATACTTGCAGGTATTGAGAAAGCAATTTGCATTATTGAAGAGGAATTCGAAGTATTAGGAAATAAAATGTGGAAATATCGAAATAAACTAAGAGATACTTTAATAAAATTAGGTTATAATGTAAGGCCTTCTTCTGCACCAATTACATCAATAGTTACAGGCACTTCAGTGGAAACATTGCTTTTTGCAAAAAAACTATATAATAAAAATATATTAGCAACACCATTTATTTATCCTTCTGTTCCTGAAAACCAGGGAGTGATTAGATTGATTGCCGGGGCCAATCTTAAAGAAAAAACTATAGATCGCGCAATTCAAATATTTAAAGAAATTAAGGAAAGTTAGGGTAATGAAGTATTTTTTAATCATGAATCCTGGTTCAAAAGGCGGAAAAAGTAAAAAATATTTTAATAAGATATTTGATGCTTTTAATAAAGCAAAGATTGATTATGATTATAAATATACAACTGAACTTGAAGATGCATACACATACTCAGTAAAAGCCAATAAAACCGATTATAATGTCATAGTTGCAGTTGGAGGTGATGGAACTATAAATAGTGTATTAAATGGATTTTTTGATAATGAAGGAAAATTAATTTCCAATTCCAAAATGGGTATAATCTATACAGGAACAAGCCCCGATTTTTGTAAAAGTTATAATATTCCAATAAAAACTGATGAAGCTATTAAAACAATAATAGATAATTATTCAATACAGATTTATATTGGGAAATTATTATGTTCAAATGAAAACAATAAAAGCCTTAATGATTCAGATGCTTCAGAAATTAAATCACCAAAACTCATATATTTTGGTTGTTGCGCAAACATAGGTCTTGGAGCTACATTGGCCAGAAAAGCAAATAGTGGAATCAGAAAATATTTAGGAGATACTTTGGGCACTTTTATTTCACTAATAGGAACAGTCATAGTTTATAAAGCCAATGATTTTATTGTAAAAAAAGATGAGAAAAAACAAACAATCAGCAATCTATATAATTTGTCAGTTGGAAGAACAAAATTTATTGCTTCAGGAATTAAAGTTCACAATAAAATCAGTTATTCTGAAAAAGGATTTTATTGCCTAACTGCCAAAGAAATAAATCTATTCAATTTACTAAATTCAATAAAAAAAGTATATAGCGGAAAGGAATTCAATAATTCTAAAACTTTATCATTGGATTATTGCAATAAGATTGAAATATATGGGAATTATATAAATCCGAAAGTTGAACTCGATGGAGACCCGATTGGTTACTTACCATGTAAAATAGAAACAAGCATAGATAGATTAAATTTAATTGTGAAGAAAGTCAACACCTGAAATAGCTATAAGCATTGCAGCTAAAATTATTCAAGTAAAGAATACAAGCAAATATAATAATTATAAAGACTTTATCATTTCAAACTGGCTTCCGGCCGGTTTGAAATTTATACTTTTCAGAAAACTTTTAATCGAAGTACAATCTTTTTCGGTGTTTATTATTTTAATTGATTCTCCTGGAATAATATCAATTAACTGTTTAAGTAAAATGGTCCCTACTCCCTTTCTTCTATATTCTTTATGTACAGCAAGCTGTGTAATATCACCAGAATTAAGTTCAGTAATTCCATATCCGACTAATTTATTATCGTTGAAAACACCAATTGATTTAAAGCTTTGAAATGTTCGATAAATTGAGTCAAATGAATTTTGCCACGATGGTTCAAAATCCAAAAATGAACTTACCATATTATAATCAGGAATATTTATCTCTTTTATCTCAAGGTCATTATTTAATTTTACATTTACGAAATTTAAATCGCTTTTATCTGCGGTAAAATAATCGAATTCTCTAGTTACTTCAAATCCCTGATTTCTATATAAGTTAACTGCCTTATCATTATGTTGTAATACTTCAAGTAGATATTGTGATATTCCATTTTCTTTTAATACAGGAACCGAATCCTGAAAAATTTTCTTTGCTAATCCTTTTCCTCTATACTCTTTTACGGTGCCTGTTCCGGTATCATATGCAGTATTTTTACCATTCCAATTTCCTATTCCATTCAAAGTAAAACTTACTAATTCGTTGTCATCAAATGCACCAAAGGAAAGTTCAGGGTCAAATCCTCGTCTCGTAACCATTTGTAAAATTTGATCCGATGATAATGGTAACACTTCATAATCAGCAAATGCTTTTGCGAACGCATTATATATTATTTCAAAATCTATTCTTTTTAAGGATTTAATTGTAATCATAATTTTAATATTTTAGGTCTAATTTAATGCTTTCATACATAGTTTAATTATTCGCTCTATCTCTTCCTTGTCCGTCAGCATTTGTTCATAGTATCCTTTATGGCTATACTCAATAAACTTAACAGGTATAGTTAAAATAGTAAGCTGAATATCTATTTCTCTATTATTCTGTAGAATTTCACCTGTTTTTTTACCAAGATCTAAAATATCTTTCGAAAGCTTATTTATAGCATCATGTCTTGATTTTGGATATTCAAATTCATGATCGTAAACTAACATATGTGAAAATTTTATCGCATAAGGTTCTTTTTTTGAAAGATTAAAAAGAAATATTATTATTCCTTCCAGCACTGTACGAACCGATTTTTCATCATCAAGCAGTTTAAAGATATAATCATGAAATTGCTCCAATTGTATTTCTAATATGTCACTTACCAAGGCTGATTTATTTTTATAATGTCGGTATAAATATCCATCCGAAACGTTTGCCCGTTTTGCTATTTCTGCAATTGAAGCACCGTGATACCCTTTTTCTACTATAAGTATCTTTGTTTCTTTTTTTATTCTCTCTATTTTATTGTTGTCAATAACTCGCATCTTTTCAATATTTAATAAATGAATGCTCATTCATTTTACAAATGAAACCAAATTTTTAGTAATTAGCAAAAAAGTCTAAAAAAAATGTTAATAAGTCTGTTAATAGAAAAATCGACTTTCTATTTTTTGTAATCAGGATTTATTTATCTTTGTTTAGAATATGATTTTTGATATTTAAATAATGACATTAAAAATATTTAAAGACAAAATACAGTCAGCAGAACAAAACATTTGGGTCGATTGATCCCGAAAAACAGGTTTCTTTTTTAGAAACCTGTTTTTTTTGTGCAATAGCGAACGATTATGATATTTTTAGTATTTAGTATTCTTTCATCAGCTGCAATTTATGTAATCTTCAAATTCCTTGACAGATTTAAGATCAATACTTTTAACGTTATTGTAATTAATTATATTACTGCTGCTGCATTAGGATTGTTGCTTATACAAACACAAACCGACATTTTTCCTATTTATAAAAATGCATGGTTCCCCTACTCTATTATTATCGGAGTTTTGTTTATCATGACATTCGTAATTATTGCTAAATCATCTCAAATAGTAGGAATAGCAATAACGACAGTTTCAAATAAGATGTCTGTTATAATTCCAATAGCTGTATCTATTATTATTGATCCGTTGGATGTTCTTACCAATTTTAAAGCAATTGGAATTATTTTGGCAATACTGGCGGTTTTTTTATCAGTTTATAGAAAAAGAAAAGTTGAGTTCGATCCAAGAAATATTTATCTGCCCATTATCTTGTTTTTAAGTATGGGTTTGGTTGATTCCATTGTAAAATATGCGCAGCAATACCATATTAATGATAATGTACTCCCCGTATTTACAGTTACATTGTTTATAATGTCTGCAATATCAGGATTAGTAATAAAGCTTTTGCGAAGAACATCATTTAAAGAATTACTTGACAAGAGAATCATATTATGGGGAATTGGGTTGGGAATAAGTAATTACGGATCATTATATTTTCTGATTAAAGCATTAAACTATAAAAACAGTTTAGGAAATACCATGGATGGATCAATCGTCTTTGGAATTAATAATCTTGGAATAATTGCTTTATCTGTGATTATTGGATTAATTGTTTTTAAAGAGAAATTCCTAAAAATTAATTGGGTGGGAATAATAATATCACTTTTTGCAATCTATATTTTATCGAAAACGTAAATGGCAGAAATTGTAGACGAATATTTAACTATTAGTAAACCTTCTGAAGGTCTTTTTAAAGATCGAGGAAGCAAGTTCATTGCTTTTGCACATCCTGTATCTACAGAAGAAGAAATTAAAGCCGTACAAGAGCAAATTAGAAGTGATTATCATGATGCACGTCATCATTGTTATGCTTACATGCTTGGAAAAGATAAGAATGTATTTAGAGCAAATGATGATGGTGAACCTTCGAGCACGGCAGGGAAACCAATATTAGGTCAAATAAGATCCTTTGATTTAACCAATATTTTAATTGTAGTAATCCGTTATTTCGGCGGCACAAAATTAGGTGTTAGTGGATTAATTAATGCCTATAAAACAGCATCAGAAGAAGCACTTAAGAGCGCAAAAATCGTTAAAAAAACATTGCATGATATTTATGAATTAAAGTTTGAATATCCTGTAATGAATGATGTTATGCGAATAATGAAAGAAGAAAAGATAGAACATATTGATCAGAATTTTGAATTATCATGCTCAATTACATTAAGCCTTCGAAGGGCAAATGTTGATAAAGTATTGAGCAAATTTGACAGAATCGAAAACATAAAAATTGAATTTGTAGAAACGAGATAATTTTAGTTAAAAGTTAAAAGTTAAAAGTTAAAAGTTGAAAGTTGAAAGTTGAAAGTTGAAAATGTAAAACAGTGAACCTAAATAAATTAAATAATAAAATTTAGAGGTTTTAACTTTAAACTTGTAACCTTAAACTATTAAAAATAGCAGTGTAACTAAAAAATTATCAATCAAATAAAACGAAATTATATAGTCAACAAATACAAAATCTAAAACCCTGATAAATGGAAAACAAACATTTAGTTTCAATCACGGATTATTCGAAAGAAGAGATCTTTAGAATCCTTGATCTTGCAGCTGATTTCGAGAAAAATCCAAATCAAAACCTTTTAGACAATAAGGTGGTAGCAACTCTATTCTTTGAACCTTCAACCCGTACAAGGTTAAGCTTTGAAAGTGCAATTAGCCGACTTGGCGGGAAATTTATTGGTTTTACCGATTCGAGCTCATCAAGTGTTTCAAAAGGAGAATCCTTAAAAGATACCATTATGACTGTAGCAAATTACAGTGATTTGATCGTAATGCGTCATCCGATTGAAGGAAGTGCGCGTTGGGCAAGCGAAGTATCTCGAGTACCAATTGTAAATGCTGGCGATGGTGCTAACCAACACCCAACACAAACGCTTTTGGATTTATATTCAATCAGAAAAACGCAAGGAACACTTGATAATCTGAATATTTATTTTGTTGGTGATTTGAAATATGGTCGCACAGTGCATTCATTACTACAAGCAATGGCAATGTTCAACACAACTTTCAATTTTATTTCACCTGAAGAATTAAAAATGCCGGATGAATATAAGTTGTTTCTTGATAAGAAAGGTCTGAAATACTATGAACACAGAGATTTTTCTGATATTATTTCTCATGCCGATATTATTTATATGACACGTATTCAAAGAGAAAGATTCGCTGACCCAATGGAATATGAGAAAACCAAAAACTCTTATGTTCTTAAAAACGATATGCTTGAAAGTACAAAACCAAATATGAAAGTGCTTCATCCATTGCCAAGAGTTAATGAAATACATACTAATGTTGATGAAAACGAAAAAGCATATTATTTTACTCAGGCATTAAATGGAGTATATACTCGCCAAGCAATTATCACACACATTTTAGGACTTAAAAAATAACGATTATGGTAATGGACGATAAAAAACTTCAAGTAAGCGCAATTAAAAATGGGACTGTAATTGATCATATCCCAGCAAGCAATCTATTTAAAGTTATTAATATTCTAAATCTAAATAAAGTTGAAACACAAATGACTTTTGGGTCCAACTTTGAAAGTAAAAAGCTTGGTCTTAAGGCTATTATAAAATTATCTGACGTGTTCTTTGCTGATGAAGATATTAATAAGATAGCTTTAGTTGCACCCGATGCAAAGCTTAATATTATTAAAAACTACAAAGTTGTAGAAAAGAAAATTGTTGAAGTTCCAGATAGCATTAAAGGAATTGCTAAATGTATGAATCCAAAATGCATAACAAATCATGAAGGAATTGTAACAAAATTCACTGTTATTTCAAAAAAAGATGTAGCAATTAAGTGTAGTTACTGTGAAAAAATAACAGACTCAGAGCACATGAAAATTTTCTAAATATAAGAGATAGAAAATATGAGAAGTTGTTTATGCTTCGATAAACTCAGCATGACAACTTTCTATCTATTTATTTGTCACACTGAGCTTGTCGAAGTGTATACAATAAGAAAAGAGCCGCTATTTGCGGCTCTTTTCTTTTACAATATTAAGTTTTATCTAATTCTATCCATACTTCTAATTAAGGCTTCATCTTTCCCTATTGCTCTAATTGCCAAATAAGTTAAAACGGCTGCCACAAAAGGGAAAATAGAGGTTATTTCGTAACTAACTACTCCATCTAACTGCTTAGAAAAGTTTTGAATGTAATAATAGTTTAAACCCAGATAACCAATCATCAGAAAGATATTCAAGGAATTCATTCGCATCTGAATTACCCTTTTTTTATATAAGAAAATACTTATAAATGATATTAAAGTAGCTATTACAAGAAGAATAATTGGAGGAATAGTAAGTAAATACATTCCTTCTTCATTGTCAATAGAAAGACCATTAAAACTAAATATAAAACATTGCCCATCAGAACTTAAAAGCTCAGCAAATGGATAAGCAAAAACGGATCCTAATAAAATTGTAGCTACTAATAAATATATCGATTGAATTCTCTGAATCATAATGTTTTAAGCATAAAATTTTTACAAACTGGTTAATTTCCGACAAAATTATAGTTTTTTAATTATATAACAACAGAAAACCAGTATTTTATCTCACTTTACATTAAAATTTCGTCAATAGATTTTCTTCGTCTTTCTTTCAATTCTCTTTCTTGTATATATTCTGGAAATAATTCTATATCACCTTTATAACCAATTGCCATAACAGACATAATATCGTACTCATCTCCTATTTCAAAAAATTCCATTGCATTACTTACACTAAAACCTCCCATTTGATGAACATATAAACCTAAAGAAGTAGCCTGTGCCAACATATTTCCGACAGCCATTCCTGTATCGTATTGAGCAAAACGGTTTGGCTTACCAGTTACTGAAGAGTTTTTTGAAGCAATAGTTAAAACAAGTACAGGAGCATATTTTGCCCAAGCTTGATTAGCTTCCATTAAACAATCATAAATTTTTTGATAATTTTCATCATTACCATTTACTCCAACAATAAATCTCCATGGCTGCTCATTAAATGCAGAAGGAGCCCATCGTGCTGCTTCAAATAATGAAGCCAGTTTCTTATCTTCGATTTTCTTTGATGAAAAAATTACTGTACTATATCTTGCCCTAATTAATTCATGTATATGGTTCATATATCAAATTTTCATTTAAATAATAGCAGCAAGTTAGTAAAAAGAGTTCAAAAGTAAAGATGCTATTTACCCTTAAATATCGAAATATGTTTTAAAATATTTAGTTTATGAATAAAATCTTCATTTTAAGTTTGATAATCAGAAAAGGATTTCTTAGAATTGTAAGCTGAAGAAAAAAAGAATAATTATTATATAACAATTTAAAAATCAAAGTTATGACAAAAATGACAAGCCAGGATTACATCAACAAGGAAGATAAATTTGGAGCACATAACTATCATCCACTTCCAGTTGTGTTGGAAAGAGCTGAAGGCGTTCACGTTTGGGACGTAGAAGGAAAACAATATTACGATTTTTTGTCTGCATATTCTGCAGTTAACCAAGGACATTGCCATCCAAAAATTGTAAATGCAATGATGGAGCAAGCTAAAAAGCTTACTTTAACATCAAGAGCATTTTACAATAGTGTTTTAGGTGAGTACGAAGAATATGTAACTAAGTATTTTGGTTTTGATAAAGTATTACCAATGAATACTGGTGCTGAAGCTGACGAAACTGCAATTAAACTTGCTCGTAAATGGGGTTACATGAAAAAAGGTATTGCCGAAGATCAAGCAAAAATCGTTTGTTGTAATGAAAACTTCCACGGAAGAACAATTACTATTGTTTCTATGTCAACTGATCCAGATGCATACAATGGTTTTGGTCCATTCACTCCTGGATTTGTAAAGATTCCATATAATAATCTTGAGAAATTAGAAAACGAATTAAAAGATCCTAATGTAGCAGCATTCTTAGTTGAGCCTATTCAAGGTGAAGCTGGTGTTTATGTTCCAGAAGATGGTTACTTAAAAGCAGCATCAGAGCTTTGTAAGAAATATAATGTTCTTTTTATTGCTGATGAAGTACAAACAGGAATTGCACGTACAGGTAAAATGTTAGCTGTTGATCACGAAAATGTTAAACCTGATATCTTAATTTTAGGTAAAGCAATCTCAGGTGGTGTATTTCCAGTATCTGCAGTTTTAGCAAACGATGATATCATGCTTTGCATTAAGCCAGGTGAACATGGTTCTACTTTTGGTGGCAACCCAATTGCTTGTAAAGTTGCAATGGCTGCTTTAGATGTAATTAAAGATGAGAAATTAGAAGAAAATGCTGAACGTTTAGGAAAAATTTTCCGTGACGAATTCGAAAGCATCGATTCTGACATGATTGAATTAGTTCGTGGAAAAGGTTTATTAAATGCTGTTGTAATAAAAAACAAAGAAGGTAAAACTGCTTGGGATGTTTGTGTTGCAATGAAAGAAAACGGTGTTTTAGCTAAGCCAACTCATGGTAATATTATCCGTTTTGCTCCACCTTTAGTAATAACTGAAGAGCAATTACGCGATGCAATGAATAAAATTAAAGAAGTTTTTAAGAAATTCGAATAATTTTATCGATAATCCTGCCCGTTCGGCAGGCGGGCATTAAACTATTTATAATTAAAGCTGTCTCAGTCAATAGATTTGGGCAGCTTTTTTATTTATATTCGCTGCTTTATATTGAATTTATTAATTAAAACCTATAATAATGAAAATTAAATTAACGTTAAAACTCGCTGTAATTGCGATTATTACTATGGTATTTACAAACTCATGTCAACAAAAGGTTGAGAAATTACATTAGATGTAAGTTTAATAGACACAACTTTTGATCCTGCAGAAGATTTTTATCATTATGCAAACAACGGTTGGATGCAAAACAATCCATTACCTGATGATGAGAGTCGTTACGG